>JAQXTL010000012.1 GCA_029219465.1 Methanobacteriaceae archaeon
TAAACTTTTTTTTAGTATGAAAAATACATAATTGATGTTTAAAACCTAATTTTGGGATAATTGAGGCATATTTTTTATCTAAATCTGTTGTGATTGCAATTTTATTTTTATTTGCTGTAGATTCTCTTAAAAACTTTTCAACAGTTGTTTCATCTTTAGTATCGTAAATTGCATCGGCTACAATGCAATTTGATGCGGAATCAAGCAATGTGTGACGATATTTTCCATTCTTCGTTGATTTTTAGCCATTCTACATCAAAGACATAATAACCTGAGCAATGCCCTAAATCAAATTCTAAAAAATGTTTTCATTAACAAAAAGCCAATTTTTCAATTGTTTGATGTGAAAACTGTGATTCCAAAGAATTTTTTTAAATGATTTACAAACATTTTTTAAGCTTCCCAAATAATCTGAAATTAAATGTTCTGATTCACTTTTTAATTCATTCGTAAAATTGCTGTTTTTATCAACAAGACTTGTTAAATCTGTTTGAAAGGTTTTATCACAACGTTTGCAAATATAGCGCTGAACTTTCACCTTTGTTTTACCAATTTCTTTAAACACTAATGTTCTTTTTGTAAAACCATATTTAACAATATGACGAGTTCCGCAATATGGGCATCGAGCTAAACTCATTTTAAAATAAGGAACATCCTTTTTAAAGCTTAAATTAAAAGATTTTAAAACTTTTTGACAGGATTTAAAAATTTTCACAAAACGAGGGTCGGAAAGCACTAATCCATCATTGGAATCGCAAAATATATATTGTTCAACATCTAAAATGCTATTTGGGGTATTTGTTTTTTGGTTTAGTATGATAAAAACTTTTACTCCATTTATTTATTAAATTTAACTATTTTTAGATAAAATTAAAAATTCCAAACCAATTTCATCAAAAAATTTCAAATCAACAAAGTTTTTGAAAGAGTCGTTTAATACGATATATTTATATTATTAGGATGATAAAAACACATATTGTGTCTTAATGTATATTTTAATAAAATACTGATAAATTGTGATTAAATGGATTTGAAAAGTAATTTTAAAGAATCATTGATGTATCCAATTAGGAATTATAAAAAGTTTATACTACTTGGAACATTATTTATTATTTTAGACATTAATACTCTCGTCTTTTTAAATTCAGATAATCCTATTCTAACTATTTTTTGTGTTATAGATTCTATTATTTTATTGATTATAATAATGGGAGATTTGATTTCTATAATCCGGGAAACCAGACTAACTACTAATGAATTTGAGTTTGGATGGTGGGAAAAATTTGGAATAGGTGTGAAAGGATTTTTAATTTCTTCCTTTGGCATTGCAATACCTTTAATATTATTCTTATTAATTACTTATATTACTGGAACTGGGGAATATTATTTTGATATACTTGAAGTAGGTGTTAATGGATTAACTATTAATTTATCAGTGATGTTTAATGATTATTCATTTATAGTCCTTTTAATTAACCTTTTTATAGTATTACTTTTTATTTATTTTACAGTAATTGCATTAGCTAGATTATCTCACACTAATAATCTATTGGAAAGTGTTAATACAAAAAAGATAATTGAAGACTTAAAAAATATAGGAATAATCCATTTTACTTTATGGGTGATAATAATGTTCATTTTGATGATTATTATGGGCATTGTATGTGATAAAGTCTATTATATTAGTTATGTAGGATTAATAATTTCAAGTTATATATTAGTGCCTTATATAGCTATGTTTTTATTCAAAAGCATTGGAAATGAATACTCAATTTAGGTAAAAATATGAATTTAAATAATTTTTATAAAAATATTAAAAATAATTATAAAAAAATTATAATCTCTTTTTTAATATTCACTCAATTATATATCCTAAAGTATTATATTGGATATTATAGTCCATTACATATTGAAGCTCATATTGGATTATACCCTATCTTAGGATTATTATTTGGTGGATGGGGAGCATTAGGTGTATCGTTTGCAAATTTATTAACTGACTTAGCAGGAGGACATCCTCCTTTAGAAACTTTCATATGTTTTTTTGTAGATTTTTTATATGCATATTTACCTTATAAATTATGGTATAATTTTTCTAAAAATGGAAAATTAACTGCTCCTCAGTTAGGGACTATCTTTCATTTAGCAAAATTCTGTGGCGTAATATTAGTATCCACTATACTATATACAGTATTAATTATAATGTTATTACATGATTCACAGAATGTTAGTTTATTTTCATTAACTACATTGAATTATTTCCTAAATGCATTTGTATTTGGATTTTTCACAGGAGTAATTGGTATTATAATATCTAATTTGAAAAATATCGATTTAACAATACCTTCAGTAAATAAAAATCCTAAAATTAAAGATAAATGGTATAACTTAGCTTTATTAATTGGAATAATATTGATTGTAGTATTCTTTATTATGATTGCTGTGGGTGAAAGTAATAAGTATATTAATTTACTATTTATTATTTCAATATGTATCTTAATATTATTCTATACAACAAAACCTGTTAAATATCCAGTTATTAAAGAAAAATCAATTTATAAACCAATTATTGAGAAATTAATATTGATATTCTTAGGTTTTATCATTGGAATCTCTTTATTATTTACATCATTAGCTATTTTGATTGCACTTAAAACTGGAGAAAGCAGCATGATGATTGAAAATAGTTTAGGATTCACTATTTCAATATTGTTATATCTGTTTATAGGATGGTTAGCATTCTTTGTTCCAGGATTAATTGCTCTTAAATATGTTGAAGAAAACATAACTAATCCTTTATCATTATTTTCAAAATTTACTAGAGAATATATTAATTCAAAAGATAGTAAAGAAGTAAATAAAGAAAGTTTAATGGAAAGATATCAAGATTATTTTGAGAAGTATGATGAAATTGGGATATTGGGAAATTCAATTGTAAAAATGATGTCTGATTTGGAGAATGTTACCTCTGAAAAAGAAAGGATATCTACAGAATTAACACTTGCAAAGGATATTCAGGAGTCCAAATTACCTACTAATTTCCCGAAAGATAAAAAGTACTCAATTAATGCCTCAATGAAACCTGCTCGTGAAGTAGGTGGAGATTTTTATGACTTTTTTGAGATTGATTCTGAAAACATATGTATTGTAATTGGAGATGCATCTGGAAAAGGAATCCCTGCAGCACTTTTTGCTGTAATTGCAAAAGAACTAATTAAAACTCAATTACTAAGTGGTGCTTCTTTAGCAGAAACAATGAAATCTGTTAATAATAGGCTCTGTGAAAATAATGTTCAATCAATGTTTGTAACAGCATGGGCAGGTGTTATAAATTTAAGAAAAAATGAACTTAAATTTGTTAATGCAGGTCATAATGCTCCTTTAATCAAAAATGGAGAAACATTTGAATGGTTGGATTCTAAACATGGGCTTGTTTTAGGAGCTATGGAAAATATACAATATAAAGAACATTGTGTTTCTTTAAAATGTAATGATTTCCAAATATATTTGTATACTGATGGAGTTACTGAAGCACATAATGATAAAGAAGAACTATTTAATGAAGACAGATTAATAGAACTTATAAATAACAATAACTTAAATTCAATTGAGTTTATTGATTATCTGAATGGTGAATTAGATAAATTCAAAGGATCACAAGAGCAATTTGATGATATAACCATGATGATATTTGAATATAAAATTGGAGAAGATGAAAATGGAAATAATTGATAATAAAAATGGAAATGAATTAAGTATTAAATTAGTTGGGAAATTAGATACAAACACATCCCATCAATTAGAAGAATTCATTCAGAATAATATTGAAGGTGTTGAGAAATTAGTTTATGATTTTGAAGAATTACTTTATATAAGTAGTTCTGGATTAAGAGTTTTATTATCTAGTCAAAAAATCATGAATACTCAAGGGGAAATGGAAATAAATAATGTAAATGAGTTTGTGATGGAAGTTTTTGAAGCTACAGGATTTATAGACATCATGAACATAAATTAGGTGTAATATGACAATATATGAAGAATTGGATAAATTAAAACTAACTGAAATAGAAAAAGCTTGGTTAGGATATTGTCATAATTGTAGTGAAACTCAAAATACCGTTTTAGAAGATATACTTAAAAGCAATGAAAATACAGAGTTTGGAATGAAACATGATTTTAAAAATATCAAATCAGTAGAGGATTTCCAAAAAAACATTCCCCTATCTCAATATTCTGATTATGAAGAATATATTGAAAAACTTAAATTAGGAGAGAATAATCAATTATTTGCTCAAGATATAGAATATTTCATAATGACTTCAGGGACAAGTTCTGGGAAATCAAAATTAATACCTGAAAATGAAGATTCAAAAAATATCAAAAATACTGTTTACAAATTAAGAAATTATTATCTTTTAAAAACTTTGTTAATGAGTAAAGCAGATCCAAATTCTCAATTGAATAAGTATTTGATAAGTAAAGGATTAAATCCAAAAGATGTTAATGTTCCTGAATTATCAAATATTGTTCAGAATATGCATTATTTAACATTTTCAAGTAAAACTGATAATTATGAAACATCTGCTGGAATTCCAATCGGTTTTGCATCCGGAATGTCTTTTGAAAAATCAGCATTTACTAAAGGAATATCATATCCTCCACGATTAATGACTAAAAATGATGATGAAGCGAATAATTATCTTGTAATGCTTTTTTCACTAAGATTTGAGGATATTCTCTATATAACAACTAATAATGCATCTAACTTTAATATTAAAGTGGAATATGCAATGGATCATGCAGAAGAATTAATTAATGATTTAAGAAATGGTACTATAACTAAAAGATTAAATCTTTCAGATGAAGATAGGAAGTATTATGAAAGCCAAATGGAAGCATTCCCTAAAAGAGCTAATTTTTTAGAAGAATTATTGAAAAAAGGAAAAGATCAATTTATTCCAAAAAATTATTGGCCATATGTTATGTTAACTAAATTTTGGTTAGGTGGATCAGTAGGTCCTAATTCAGAAACTTCAAGAAAATATCTTGATGAAAAAACTATTTTCTTTGATGTGGGTTATGGAGCTAGTGAAGGTAAATTTACAATTCCTACAAAACCAGATACTCCTGAAGGCGTATTATCTATATTTGGAGGATTTTATGAATTTAAAGACATTGAGAATGGTCAAATATTGACTGCAGATAAAGTTGAGTTAAATAAAGAGTATGAATTGATAATTACTACATATGGTGGTTTATATCGATATGAGCTTCATGATATTATAGAAATTATAGGTTTTACTGGAACAACACCTAATTTAATCTTTAAAACAAAATCTGGAGAAATATTGAATATATCTCAAGAAAAAATTCCAGCTATTGAAGTTGTAAATAAAATAAAAGATGGATTAAATTTAAGTTTTAAACAAGTTCAAATTTTTGAAAATCATGATGAAAAAAATTATGAGATTTATATTGAACTTGAAAAAGAAACTCAAATTAATGCTAATGAATTAGCTAGTAAGTTAAATGAAATATTAATTGAAAGCTTTGAATTATATGAATTATATGATAGAATGGGGTTAATGACTCCGTTAAAGGTAATTTTAATGAAAAATGGATGGATAGAATCATTATATGCAATGAAATCAAAAGGAAACGTTCCAAAATCACAAATAAAATTACCTCTTATAATTACTGAAAAACCAGATAAAGAATATATTTTGTAAAGGTGAAAAAATGAAAGGGGTAATACTTGCAGATAAACTATATAAAAGATTAATTGAATCAGAAAATCCTCCTGAAGATATTCAACTTGCTTTAAACTTGATAAATAGTTTAAATTTGGATTTAGATATATTAGATTATGAAAAAATTACTGTAACTTTGGATAATGAAGAGGAGGGTAAATTTTATTATGATGGAGAATTAAGGGATTTACCAGACTTTGCAATTAGTATTGCTTTATCCCATCGTGATGATTATAATTTACAAGCAGCCAAAAGAATGTTTGAAACTAAAGGATGTAAATACATAAATAGTGTTCAAACAACTCAAATTGCTAAAGATAAATTATACAGTTTACAATTAATAAAAGAAGCTATTCCAGAAATTAAAATTCCAAAAACAATGCTTATAAATCAATTTACCACTCCTGAAATGATTGTGGATTATATTGGTCTTCCTTGTGTTGTTAAAATAATGGATGGTCTTCAAGGAAAAGGAGTTACTTTAGCAAAGGATAAAAAAGAGCTTGAAACAATTTTAACAATGCTCTTTGCAGCAGAAAATAATAATCAATACATAGCTCAAGAAGCTATAATGACAAGTAAAGGTAGAGATTTAAGAATAGCTATTGCAAATAATGAATTAATTTATTCTTTTGTTAGAAGCAGTGGAGGAGATGATTTTAGATCAAATACTCATGTTAACGGAAGAATTGAAGATTATGAACCTTCTGAGGAATTATTAGATTTATCATTTAGAGTTGCTGAAGCTATTAATTTACCATATGGAAGTATTGATTACTTATTTGGTGAAAATGATGAAGAATTTTATCTTTGTGAAGTAAATACTTTCCCAGGATTTAGTAAATTACTTAAAGCAATAGCAGAAAATGATGAAGAAACAATAAGAATATTTAAAGAATTACCACAAAAATTATTAAAATAAGGTGATTTTCTGAAAAAATTAGTAATAAGAGCACTGAAAAAATACTGGAAGCATGTTCTCCTAACATTAATATTCGTATTGCTTCAAGTTTATTTCCAAATTGAAATAATCAACATGTCTAAGGTAATTCTTGATAATGGTGTAAAAGTCAACAACTTTGAAGTAATTTATAATAGTGGAATATTAATGTTGATTTATACTCTTGGATCAATGATAATGGTTACTTTGGTATCATATATAACTTCATATATCACTGGAAAAGTTTCATTTGATTTAAGAAGTAAAATGTTTAGGAAAGTAACAGATTTATCATTATATGATTTTAATAAATTTGAAAGTGCATCTTTGATGAATAGGGCTACTGGAGATATAAATGTAATCCAGTTATTCATATTAAATCTTCTTAGAAGCTGTTTATTAATTCCATTTGTTATTGTGGGAGTCATTATAGAAACTGTTTTAATTAATAGAACATTAGCTGCAATTTTAATTGTATTCTTTATAATAACAATTTTATTTATGTTTATTAAAGGTAATAAGAGTATTATCTTTTTTAACAAACTTCAAGTAAGTGTTGATAGATTAAATTTATTGCTACGTGAGAAAGTTTACGGTGTAAGAAGTATTAGAGCATTTGGAAAAGAAGATTATGAAAGGAATAAATTTGAAAAGGCAAATGATGATTCTTATGAATTAAATATTGAATCTTCATTAAAACTATATTATGTTGCTCCAATGGCTGTATTGTTAATGAATGTAGCTGTTGTTATAATTTATTATGTTGGAGGAATTCAATTACAGTATAATATGGTTAATGTTGCAGATTTATTATTATTCTTCCAATATATCACATATTTCTTAAGTAGCTTAGCATTAATTCCATTTATTGTAAAAATAATGCCTAAAGCTATTGTTGCATCAAATAGGATAGAAGAAGTTTTTGAATATGAACCAATATTACTTAATAATCCAATTAAACAGGAATATAAAGAAGATTCATTTAAAGGTGTTGAATTTAATAATGTTATTTTCGGTTATTCAGGAGCAAAGGACGTAATAGCTGATATCAATTTTAAAGCACCTAAAGGAACAACAACAGCTCTAATTGGAGCTACTGGATCTGGAAAAAGTACTGTAATGTATTTATTAAATAGAATGTATGATCCTACCTTTGGTGAAATATTAATTGATGGTGTCAATATAAAAGACATTGATTTAAAAGAATTACATTCAAAAATAAGTTTTGGAAGTCAAAAATCAATGGTATTCAATGACACTGTAATTGAAAATATTAGAATGAGTGATGATTCTATTACAAGAGAAGATATTGAAAGAGCATGTGAAATAACACTTTTCACAGATGCATTTAAAAGTCTTCCTTCTGGAATTGATAGTATTATAGAAGAAAATGGTACTAACATTTCAGGTGGTCAAAGACAAAGATTAAGTCTTGCAAGAACAATTGCCAAAGATTCAGACATTTATATTTTCGATGATACATTCAGTGCTTTGGATATGAAAACTGAAAAAATTGTAAGGGAGAATATAAAGGAATTACTCAAAGATAAGACTGTGTTTATGGTTGCTCAAAAAATAAGTACTATTATTGATGCAGATAACATTTTAGTATTTGATGCTGGACGTATTGTATGTCAAGGAACCCATGAAGAATTGTTAGAAAAATGTGAAATTTATAAAGAGATTTATGAATCTCAAGCATATATGAATAAGGAGTAATTGAAATGGTTAAAAATGATAAAAATTCTTATAAAGGATTACTTAAAACTATTTACCAATTAATTGGGAAAGATAAAAATAAATTTATTTTAGCCATTGCATTAATGGTTATTGGAACTTTTTGTTTAGCATATGCTCCAAATGTTGCTGGGAAAATAACTGATGAATTTTCAAAATTTGCAACTACAAATGTATTTAATGAAAATATAATAATAACTCTCCTTATATCATTATTAGTCCTTTATGTTGTTGGAAATTTATTAAAGATGGTTTCTGACCGTATGATGATTTTTATAAGCAGTAGGGTGTCTTTAAAATTAAGATATGAGTTACATGAAAAAATGCATAATGTTCCTATAAATTACATTGACTCAACTCCAAGTGGGGATATCATAGCTAGATTAACAAATGATATGAGTAGTGTTGAATCAATGATAAGTAGTACATTAGTTACTATCTTTGTTCAATTTATTATCATAGTTCTTGTTATTGTAATGATGTTAATTTTAAATGTTGAATTAAGTATTATTTATCTTATATTAATTCCATTATCCTTTGGTATTCTCAATTTCATAAGTAATAAAACAAAAGTACAATTTAAAAAACAACAGATGCTTGTTGGTAAATTGAATGGAGTAATTGGAGATAATTTCAATAATCATCTGATTGTAAAATCCTATAATATGGAAGAAAAATCATTAGATAAATTTGATAAAATTAATCATCAAATATTTGAATCTTTCTTTAAATCTAGGTTTTATTCAGGATTTATTATACCTATTAACACTATTTTAACAAATATAGGATATATTGGTATTTGTGTTTTCGGAGGATACTTTATAATCTCTGGAAGTCTTACAATAGGAACATTTTTAGCATTTATTTTATATGGGCAAATGTTGACTGAGCCATTAACAACTATTGGAAATAATCTTAACATACTACAATCTGGACTTAGTAGTTTAGAGAATATTTTAGATGTTTTAAATGCAGAAGAAGAAAAAGACTTTGAAAATAGTGAACATCTCCTTGAAAAGGATGTTAAAGGTGAGATTGAATTTAAAAATGTTAAATTTGGATATACTGAAGATAAAATATTAATGAATGATGTTAATTTTATTGCAAAATCAGGTACAACAAATGCTATTGTAGGACCATCAGGAGCTGGAAAAACCACAATCGTTAATTTATTAATGAGATTCTATGATATAAATGATGGAGTTATATATTTAGATGGTAAAAATATTTATAGAATTAAGAGAGATGATTTTAGGAAAAGTTTTGGAATGGTTCTCCAAGACAGTTGGGTTTTCGAAGGAACAATAGCTGAAAATATTGGATATGGAATGGAAAATCCAACAATTGAAGATATTCATAAAGCTGCTGAGTTAGTAGGTTGTGATAAATTTATAAATCTTTTACCTGATGGTTATGACACTATCATCAGTGAAGAAAATACTAATTTAAGTGTTGGTGAAAAACAATTGTTAGTTTTAGCTCGTACAATAATATCTGATCCTAAAATATTGATTTTGGATGAAGCTACAAGTCAAATGGATACAAGAACAGAACTATTAGTTACAAAAGCTATGGAAGAAATGATGAAAGGTAGAACAACATTTATAATAGCTCATAGATTATTTACAATTAAAAATGCAGATAAAATTATTTTCATGAAAAATGGGGATATAAAAGAAGTTGGAAATCATAAAGAATTATTAGAATTAAATGGATTATATGCAGAGATGTATAAAAGTGGATCAATTAAAAGTGAGTGATAATATGGAACGTGAAATAAGAAAGAAGATATATGGGGAGTTATTAGATGCTCCTTCAAAGGCTCATAAACAATTAGAGCTATTTAGTCTTGATGCAAAGAAAACCAATGAAGAATTATTAATGAAAATATTAAATGACAATAAAGACACTGCATATGGGATAAAATATGACTTTAAAAATATTAAATCTATTAAAGAATATCAGGAAAATGTCCCAATATCTGAATATGATGATTATATTGATTTTTTAATTCCAATGGTATTTCAAGGTGTAGAAAATCTTTTAACAGTTTATCCTGTAAAACATTATAATAAATCTTCAGGAACACTTGGAAACCCTAAAAAAATACCAATTAGTGAAGTAGCACAACAATTGAATTTCTTATATTCTCTACCTTTTGTATTACACTTAATCACAGAAGAATTAGGAGATAAATGGAAAGAGGGAAAAATATTCATAATTGGACAATATAATATTTCATCTGTACCTTCTGGAGCTACATATGGTGCTTTAACTGCAAAATTAGCAGATAATATGAAAGATTATTTTGATATTTTATCAACAAGCCCTGCAGAAGTTCTTGTTCCGCAAGGAGATTTAGATACACATTATCTTCAATCATTATATGCACTTCGTGAAAAAAACACAACTATTGTTATTTCTGCATATTTCAGCTATTTCTTGGAAATTTTAAGATATATGGAGGATAATCATGAGATGTTAATTGAAGATATTAGGAATGGAACAATTAATTCTTCAATTAATTTATCTCCTGAAACAAGAGAAATTTTAGAAGAAAAATTAACTCCAATGCCTGAAAGAGCTGATGAATTAGAAGAAATATTCTCCAAACCAATTGATAATACTTTTGTTAAATCAATATGGCCAGATATTCAGGCATTTGAAGGAATTGGAACATCAACATTTGAAACATATGTTGAAAAAATAAGAGAAAAATATGCTAATGAAGAAACTCCAATATTATATTTAGGATTGCAAGCTTCAGAGGGAATTTTCTCAACACCATTGGAATTAAATAATAAAAACAGTGTATTAATTCCAAATGCAATATTCTTTGAGTTTAGACCTGTTGAACAGGAGGGTTATGATAATCTATTAACAATTGATCAGCTAGAAGTTGGAAAAGATTATGAAATAATTTTAACAAATTTATCTGGATTTTATAGATATAAAATAAAGGATGTTGTAAGAGTAACTGGAATGCATAATACTCTACCTGAAATTACATTCAAATATCGTTTAAATCAGACTGTAAATTTAACTGGAGAAAAAACTACTGAAGAAGCTTTAAGAGAATCAGTAAAACAATGTGAAGAGAAATATGGCTTCGACTGTGTTGACTTTACAGTATTTGCAGATACTGAAGCTGTTCCAATGAATTATAATTTCTTAATAGAACCAGATAACATAGATGATATCGATGTTGAGGCTCTCAGAGCCGATTTAGAAAAAAATCTTGGTAAAGCAAATCCTTCATTTGGTTCTAAAATTGAAAATAATACTTTTGGTGAAACAAAACTTGAAATATTACAAAAAGAAACATTTATGCTTTACAGGGATCTTATGGCTATGAAAGGAGTAAGTGTAGTTCAGCTTAAACCTCCTAGAATAATAGTAAATGAAGTTCAAAGAAAATTCTTCTATGCTCTTAGGGAACTTTGATAATATGAAAAAACTTGTATTTGATGCGGATGTTAGTGAATTAGAGAATATCTTCAATGAATTAAATAGATTATTGGAAGATTATGATACTGATGAATTAGCTGTTATGAAACTTAAATTAGTATTAGAAGAAATTTTTACTAATATCAGCAATTATGCATATAATGATAAAGGAATAGTTGAATTTTTAGTTGACATAATTTCAAACCATCAATTAGAAATTATAATAAAATTAATTGATGAAGGTGAATATTTCAATCCTCTAGAACAAGCTACACCTGATACTACATTAAGTTCTGATGAACGTGAAATTGGTGGGTTAGGTATTCTTCTCATTAAAAAGAATGTTGATGTAATAGAGTATGAAAGAGTTGACAATAAAAACATTTTAACTATTCATAAAATTTTAAATTAGTGATTCCTTTTAAAGAATATTAACTTTTCCCTTAAGGGGAAAATTACTTTTTTTTATTTTAGATAAACTTTAATTATATCTGAATAATTATTTTTTCACTAAACATTTTATATAATAAAAAATATATTATACATAATATAAATTTTAGACTTAAGGAGAATTTTTATGATAGTTAAAGATTGGTGCTCATTTTGTGGTGAGTGTGCTGGGGTTTGCCCAAGAAATTTAATCCAAGTAAGAGAATATTCATTAGTATTTAATGATGATGACTGTAAAGATTGTGATACATGTATTAAAGCATGTCCAATTGATGCATTAGAAAAAGAGGAATGATTATATGATTGAAACTGATGTAATTGTAGTAGGTTCTGGACCTGCAGGATCAAGTGCAGCAAAACACGCTGCATTAGGCGGAGCAAATGTTATTTTAATAGACAAAAAATCAGAAATTGGTTCACCAAAAAGATGTGCTGAAGGTGTTTCAATTGAAGGACTTGAAAAATTAGGTATTGAACCTTCTCCTCGTTGGGTTACTAAAAAAATCGAAGGAGTAAGAATCCAAACTCCTGATGGAACTGATACCTGGTTAACTGAAGATGAAGTAAAATTACCTGAAGCTGGTTACATCTTAGAAAGAAAAGTATTCGACAAACACATGGCTATGGATGCTGCAAGAGCAGGTGCTGAAATCAGAATCAAAACCTTAGTAACCAATGTTGAAAAAGTTGAAGACGGTTTCTTAGTATTTACTGAATCCATGGGTAAAGAAGAAGTATTAAAATGTAAAATTTTAATCGCAGCAGACGGTCCAGAAGGTCACGTTGCAAGATGGGCAGGTTTAAGACCAGCTGCAAAAGCTAAAGAAATGGAATCTGGTGTACAATACGAAATGTGTAACGTTGAATTCGAAAAACCGGGAGTTATTGAATTCTACTTAGGTTCCTGCGCACCTGGTGGATACGTATGGATTTTCCCTAAAGGTGACGACATTGCAAACGTTGGTTTAGCAATCTTACCTCACAAAGCTGAAAAAACGGCTATTGAATACTTAGATGATTTCGTTGCTAAATCACCTTACTTAAAAAATGCTCAAGCAGTTGAAATTAACGTTGGTGGAGACCCTGTTGGTGGAATGAGTAAAAAACTCTATGACGATAACATTTTAGTTTGTGGAGACGCAGCAGGTCAAGTAAACCCATTAACCGGTGGAGGAATCATCAGTGGTATGACTGGTGGAATGTGTGCTGGTCAAGTAGCTGCTCAAGCTATTGCAGAAGGCGATTGTTCTAAAAAATTCTTAAAACAATACGATACCATGGCACACGATGAATTAGACCATGAAATCAAAAGGTATAAAAAAGTACAAGAGTACTTACTCACTTTATCTGATGAAGAGTTAAACGAAATTGCTCATGCATTTGAAGGAGAAAAATTTGATAAAATTTCAACTACTGAAATTGTTAAAAAATTAATCAAATTATCTCCAAAAGCATTACTTAAATTAGGTAAATTTGTTTAGGTGTTTAACGTGATTTTGATTACTGGTGGAGCAGGTTATATTGGTTCCCATACAAATAAAGCATTACATGAGGCAGGTTATGAAACTGTTGTAGTTGATAACTTATGCAAGGGTTATGAAAACTTTGTTAAATGGGGTAATTTTGAGAATTATGATTTTGGAAGTAAAAACTTAAGGGAAGTTTTCGAAAAATATGATATTGACGGTGTTATTCACTTTGCTGCATTCTCATCAGTAGCAGAATCAGTTGAAATGCCTCAAAAATATTTTAAAAATAATTATAAAAATACATTAAATCTTTTACAAATAATGAGAGAATTCGGTGTAGATAAATTTATTTTATCTTCAACCGCTGCAGTATATGGAAATCCTGAAAAAGTTCCAATTACCGAAGATCAGGATTTAAAACCAATAAATCCTTATGGACACTCTAAATTTATCACTGAAAAAGCTCTTGAAAGAGAAGCTGAAAAAGGTGATTTTAATTTCGTATCCTTAAGGTACTTTAATGCTGCAGGTGACGATTTTGACTGTGAGATAGGGGAATTCCATGACCCTGAAACTCACTTAATTCCATTAGTATTAGATGCTGCTATTGGAAATCGTGACAGTATTTCTATTTTTGGTGATGATTACGATACACCTGACGGAACTTGTATTCGTGATTATATTCATGTAAATGATTTAGCAGACGCACATATTAAAGCATATGAATATTTGTGCGATAAAAAAGAATCTAATGTATTTAATCTTGGAAATGGTCAAGGATATTCAGTTCGTGAAGTAATTGATATGTGTAAAAAAGTCACTGGTGTTGATTTTGATGTTAAAATCGATGAACGCCGTGAAGGTGATCCTGATGTATTAATTGCTGATTCAACTAAAATTAAAGATGAATTAGGTTGGACTCCTCAATATGACTTAGAACAAATTGTAGAGTCTGCTTGGAAATGGCATAAAAAGATTAATGTAATTTAGGTTATATTCATGCAAAATAATGCCCATGAATCAAAAATAGACATTCGTATAATCGTTTCAGGTATGGATATTGCTCAAATAGTCTCTAAAGCAGTTAATAATATCCAACTTGAACAAGATTATAATATTATTGTTTCATCTATTATACCTACAGTAGAATTAAGCATTGTAAAAAAAGTAGTTCAGGGTGCTGATATTCTATTAATTGGAGGATATGGTAGTGATGAAACTTACAATATTCTTTTTAATGAACTTAAAACTGATTTTAATCAAATAGGATTGTTTGATTATACTAATATTATTGTTGATGAGGAATTTGATTCCACATTAGCTCAAGAAGAAATTTTAAACTCAATTGTTAAATCAGCATTGTCTTTTTCTTTGAATCTGATTAATATTCATTCATTGGAAACTAAACTGATGAAGGTAACTAATGATTATAATAGCTTGCTTGAAAGTCATGATCAGTTAATTAAAGAAAATGAAGTTTTATGTCAGGAAAATACTGGCTTAATTGAAGATATTAAAGAAATCAAAGATGAATATAATGAATTTAAAGTCCAATATAGTGATATTTACTCTAAACAAATTCTGGAAGTTTTTGAATTAGAAAATCTCTGGCAGGAAACTTTTAATCAGGTATTGTCTGATGAAGAAAGAATTGTTCTAGCTACTGATAAATTTAAACCTGATAATATCATTGTCGGACAGGGTTTTATCGCAGCACAATCTAAAAAAGATGCAGTAGAATGGTTAAAAATAATTAAAACTGCTTTAATTTTCATTGATGATAATTCAGATGATTTAAAAAACAATGATGATGTTGAAAAAGATGAAGTATCAAACGAAAAAGATGATTATGATATTTCAAATACTTTTGAAAACTTTTGGGATTAAACATTATTATTTTATACTAGTTAAAACATAATTACAAATATACTATTTAATAGGAGTTCTTAAATGCAAGGTGAGATGGAAGATAAGTGTGGTATTGTTGGAATTCACTGTAAAGATGAATCCAAGAATGTTGCATCTTTTGTTTATTATTGTTTGTATGCTTTACAGCACAGAGGTCAAGAATCAGCAGGAATTGCTACATTTAATCCACAAAAAGGATTAAATTATTATTGTGGTATGGGTTTAATAACTGATGTTTTCAAAGATTATGAAATTCAAAATCTTAAAGGAAACATGGCTATTGGACATGTAAGATACTCAACAACCGGGCAATCCAGACTTGAAAATTCACAACCTTTCGTAACTGATTTTGATGATGGATTCATTGCAATGGCTCACAACGGGGATATTGTAAACTCTGCAGAGTTAAGAGATGAATTAATCGCAGAAGGTTTTGAATTCAAATCCGACACTGATTCTGAAGTTATTTGTTACATGCTTAAAAAAGAACATTACCATAACAACAAAAGCATAATTGATTCAATTGAAGCAGTTTCACAAAAACTTGTTGGTTCTTACGCATTAACTATTTTAGTAAATGGTGAATTATACGGTGTACGTGACCCTATGGGAATCAAACCACTTGCAGTTGCAAAAAGAGGCGATGACTTTATCCTTGCTTCAGAAACTGTTGCATTTGATGTAATTAATGCTAAATACGTAAGAGATATTGAACCTGGTGAAGTTGTGTTCTTTGAAGACGATGAAATTAAATCTCATATGTTAGAAGTCTCAAAAGATTCTAAAATTTCACACTGTATGTTTGAATATGTATACTTTGCAAGACCTGACAGTACAATTGACGGAATCAATGTATATGAAACCAGAATGAATATTGGTAGCAAATTATACGACTTATATCCTATTGATGCAGATGTTGTAATTCCAGTACCTGACTCATCTATTCCTGCAGCTATTGGTTATTCAAGAGCTTCCGGAATTCCATATGGTGAAGGATTAATCAAAAACAGGTATGTTGGAAGAACATTTATTATGCCAACTCAAGAAGAACGTGAGTTAGCAGTAAGACTTAAATTAAATCCTATTAAAGAAGCTATTCAAGGTAAAAAAGTTGTTTTAATTGATGACAGTATTGTAAGAGGAACAACTTCAAAACAGCTATTGGATCTTGTAAAAGAATCCGAACCTGCTGAAATTCACTTTTTAGTTGGTTGTCCACCTGTTATCGCACCTTGTTTTTACGGTGTAGCTATGGCAACCAAAGAAGAATTGATTGCAGCTAATTACTCTATTGAAGAAATCAAAGAACAACTTGATATTGATTCATTAGGTTACATTACCCTTGAAGCATTAGTTGAGGCTATTGGAATGCCTAAAGAGGATTTATGTTTAGGTTGTTTAAATGAAGAGTACCCTACTGAACTTCCAGAGGGTCTTGTAGCTGAAACTTATTATAAACCTTAGATATTATGGTTGAATTATTAGCTCCAGCAGGAAATTTCATTTCACTTCGTGCTGTTTTAGAAAATGGTGCTGATGCAGTTTACTTTGGCCTTGATGATTATAACATGAGGGCCAATGCTAAAAACTTCTCATTGGATGACTTAAAAAATGTATCTAAAATAGCTAAGGAGTATGGAGCTAAAACTTATTTATGTACTAATACTATTTTAAATGAAAAATTAGCCTGCTCACTTGATGCTAAACTTGAAGATATTTCATCTAGTGAGATTGATGGTCTTATTTTAGCTGATATCGGATTGATTGAAAATACTGTAGCCAGCGGTCTTGAAGCTCATATCAGCGTTCAACAAAACGTTTCTAATTCTTACATGCTTAAAACACTTAAAAAATTAGGTGCAAAAAGAGCAATTCTTTCACGTGAACTTTCATTAGATGAGATTGTAGAAATAACTAAAAAATCTCCTATTGAAACAGAAATTTTCGTTCATGGGGCTATTTGTATGGCAATTTCTGGGCGTTGTTTTTTAAGTTATGGTCTTTATGGAAGAAGTGCAAACTGTGGAGACTGCCTGCAGCCATGTCGTAAGAACTGGACACTTACATATGAAGACGGGGACGATAAGGTAGTTAACTTTTCTGATGTTGAAGATGAATCATTTGTTATTGCTCCAAGCAGTGATGGAAGTTATAGAACAAATTTCTTTTCACCAAAGGACATGTGTATGATTGAATATATTCCTGAACTTATGAAAAGTGGTGTAGCTTCTTTTAAACTTGAAGGAAGAGCTCGCAGTCCTGATTATGGTGCAATGGTTACTGGAATTTACAGACAGGCTATTGACAGCTTTGTTGAAGATCCGGTTAACTATAAAGTTAAAGATGAATGGATGGAAGAACTTGGAAGTGTATTTAATCGTGGATTTGACACTAACTTCTACTTTAATACTCCTTTTGAGACAAGTGAAGATAATCAGTCAAAATATATTAAAAAAGACATTGGTCAGGTTGTAAATTACTATAACAGAGTTAATGCAGCTGAAATAAGAATCTGGGATGATTTAAAAATAGGTGATAAGATTATCATCCAGGGTAAAACCACAGGCTCTATTACACATACTATTGATTCTATGCAGATTGAAGGAAAATCTGTTTCTAATGTAAAAAAAGGTTCTAATGTAGCAATTGCTATTCCAACAAAAGTTAGAGAAAATGACTTTATTTATAAATTAGTTGAGAGGGATGTTAATGATTAAAAAAATAGCTATTTACGGAAAAGGTGGAATTGGAAAAAGTACTACAGTAGCTAATTTATCAGCTATTTGGGGTAGTGATGATTTAAATTGTCTTGTTATTGGATGTGATCCAAAAGCTGATACAACACGTACATTATGCGGTTCTAGAATTCCAACTATTGTCAATACTATTAAAAAGAATAGAAAACCACAAAGAGAAGATTTGGTCTATAAAGGTTTTAAGGATATTTTATGTGTTGAAAGTGGAGGTCCCGAACCTGGTGTTGGATGTGCAGGACGTGGTGTTATTGTTGCTATGAAACGCCTTGAAAAATTAGGTATTTTTGATGAAGACTTTGATGTGGTCATATACGATGTACTTGGTGATGTTGTTTGTGGCGGTTTTTCAGTACCTCTTCGTGAAAAATATGCTGATGAAGTGTTAATTGTAACATCCGGTGAATATATGGCTTTATATGCTGCAAATAATATTGTTAAAGGTGTTAAAAAACTTAAAGGTAATTTAAGCGGTATTATCTGCAACTGCAGAAATGTTGATAATGAAGAGCAAATTGTTAATGATTTTGCAAAAAAGATAGGAACACATGTTATTGGTACTATTCATAGAAGTAATTTAATTCAAGATGCTGAATTAGATGCAAAAACCGTTGTAGAAAAATATCCTGAAAGTGCTGAAGCACAAGAATACAGAGACCTTGCTTCAAGCATAATGTCTAATGAAAAGACTTCAACTCCAGAACCAATGGATGATGAAGAATTCGAAGCATTCTTCAAATCATACTTATAGAAACTATGTACTATCACACCAACTACAACTCCCCCCTTGGCAAAATGCTATTTGTAAGTGATGGTGAAACTATTTGTGGAGTGTGGTTTTACAATCAGAAATTTTTTAAAAGCACTATTGATGAAAGTGTAAGAAAAGATGATTTGGAAGTATTTGTGCAACTTAAAAGTTGGTTTGATGATTATTTTAGAGGATTAAACCCTCAAATCAATTTTAAACTAAAACCTGATGGTAGTGAGTTTAGAAAAAAGGTATGGAAAATTTTATGTGAAATTCCATACGGCCAGACACTAACATATGGCCAAATAGCTTCTAAAATATCTAAAACAATGTCGGCTCAGGCAGTAGGTGGTGCTGTTGGACATAACCCTATTTCTATTTTAATACCCTGTCACAGAGTATTAGGAGCTAATGGCAAATTAACAGGTTATGCTGGCGGTTTGGATAAAAAAATAGAACTTCTAAAGCTAGAAAAAATTTTATAGATACTATGAATGTGCCGATTAATATTCTCATAGGAAATGCAATATCTCTAGTTGCAGGTCTTTTTATCATACTTAGTATGTGGGTTAATGATGAAAAGCAGGCATACAGATACCAGTTCTGGAATGCTTTTATTTTAGCTATTTCTTCTGTATTCTTTTTTTCATGGTCTGGTGTTATTACTATGGGAATTGCAGCTGCAAAAAACGCAGTTGTATATAAAGGCAAGCTAACATTCAAATTAACCATATTTTTCATTGCAATAGCTGTTATTTTTGGTTGTTTAGTAAATACAATGGGTTTTGCTGGACTTTTACCAATTATTGGAATAATCCAGATTACATTATGTAACTATTATTTGAAAACTATAAAACCAATTAAAATAGGCTTTATTGTAAACAGTGCGATTTATATAATCTATTTTCTTGTAATATGGGATTTTTCATCTGCAGCTATTGAAACAATCACTGCACTGGTCGGCGTTGTCTCTCTAGCAAGATTAATCTATTCTAAAAATTAACTGTAATTGTTTGAATTATACTATAGATTTAAATACTACTTATGATAATCATTAATAAGAAATTACAGAGGTGATAAATCATGCGTAAGATTACAATTCTATTGTTAGCTTTAATCCTTGGGGGCATGTTAATTCCAACAGGATTTGCAATTGATTCAAACGTAGTAATTACATATGGTGAAACTACATACTCAAACTCAAATTACAAATCTTTTGTTGATAATTTCTTTATCAACCAAGCAAATGTTGACATTAACAATGTGGGTATAAAAACAATTTCAGCAGATCAAGTAAACCAAATTTCAAGCGGTATTACTGGTAAATCTTATACTTCAGGTCAAATTTTATCATCTGCACTTGTTGATTTAAACGATAATCAAAATCTAAAAGTAAGTGTTGACAAATCCAAAATTACAACAATTACTGGAGATATGTACCTTTCAGCTTTAAAATCTGCAGGAATAACCAAAGGACATGTTTACGTTACAAGTCCAGTTCAAGCAACTGGTGAATCTGCTCTTGCAGGAATCATGAATTCCTACGAAGAAGTAACTGATGTTCAAATTCCAGATTCTGTAAAAGAAGCAGCAAACGATGAAATCTACACTCAGGCTGAAATCGTAAACAATTCTGGTGTAAATGCTGATGATTTATCCAATTTGGTAAATCAAGTAAAAGACGAAGTAACTGGAGATAATATTACCAACCATAATGAAATTGTAAATATTATCACCAATAAAGTCGAAAATAACAATATAAACATTACAAACGTTGATATTGAAAATTTAGCTAACTCCATCGAACAAGTACAAAACGTACAAGGTGATGTAAACTACTACAAAGATCAAGTAAGTGATGTATTTGGAAACAGCACTGCTGATGGAATGTTAGACGGATTTTTCAATTGGATTAACTCCATTATTGGAGCTAATTCCTAATCTTTTTTTTTAAAATTTATTAAATTCTTTTTGAGCATTTTCATAAAAATATCCAAGCTCTCGACCATTTACAAAAATATGGCTTACAGTAATTGAAACGCTCATTTCATAGTTTTCATTGACTTTTCCCCAGGTTATAAGAGGCTGTATTGCCTGACCGTGTACTTCACAGTTGGTAATCATGTCAAAATCAACCCATGGAATACATGAGAAATTAGCAATGTTTTCAAAATCCCTTCTCTCCATTTCAATGCAAAAACCTTCTTTTTTACCACTTAATATGTCATTTGATGTATTTTTAACATAATCATGCCATTGTAATATGTCTTCGAATTCCTGTGGTGTTTTAACTCTCATTTCTCTGTAAATATGTTCATCTTCATTCATTATTGGAGATACTCCATCAAGAGAGTCATATTCAATTACTTTTCCATCATGTATTCTTCTTTTTAATTGAGGAACGGAATTTACAGCATTCATTAAACAACCAAGACTCATTATAAAAAAGGATTTATTATTCTCATGACACCAGTTCCATAATTTTTCAACGTTAATTCTGGCATTCATAGCATATCTTGAGGATAAAAAATTAATAAATGGATTTTCATCTAAATTAAATTCGATTTCTTTCATATTTTAACCTTAATCTTTTTATATTATTTTTTAATATATATTATAATGTATAAATGATATACGGTTTTGATAAAATGAAAGTTGTTATTGTAGGTGGAGGAGCTGGAGGAATTTCTACAGCTTCAAACATTCGTAAACTTGATGAGAGTATTGAAATTACAGTTATCACAAGAGATAACAAAGTAGCATATTCTCCATGTGCTATTCCTTATGTTTTATCTGGTAAAATCGAATCTTTTGATGATATTGTAATGAGAACCCCTGAAGATTATAAAAATAAAAATATTGATGTTATTATTGAAGCAGAAGTAACTGCTGTTGATTCTGATAAAAAAACTGTTACTTATCAAAAAGATGATGAAGAAATCGTCTTAGATTATGATAAATTAGTTCTTGCAACAGGAGGTAATCCATTTATCCCTCCAATGCAAGGTGTTGATTTAGACGGAGTATTTAGAATCCGTAACATTGATGATGGTATCAAAGTTCAAGAAGCAATTAAAGATGCAAAAAGTGCAATTGTTACTGGAGCAGGTTTAATTGGTATTGAAATTGCATTTGCTCTTAAACAAAAAGGTTTAAATGTAATTTTAAGCGAAATGTTACCTCAAATTGTTCCTAGATCTCTTGATAAAGACATGTCTGATATTTTAGTAGAATATCTTGAAATGGAAGGAATTCAAGTTGTTTTAGGAAAACCAATCACTAAATTAATTGGTGATGGAAAAGTAGAAAAAGCATGCTTCGGTGATGAAGAAATCTATGATGCTGATATGGTCATCATGGCTACTGGTGTTAGAGCTGAATTGGATTTAGCTAAAATGGCAGGTTGTGAACTTGGAAGATGGGCTATTCTTGTAAATGACAGAATGGAAACTTCCGTAGAAGATGTTTATGCTGTTGGGGATTGTGTAGAATCCAAAGATTTAATTTTAGGATCAAATACCATTTCTCAATTAGGTACTACTGCAGTTCGTGAATCCAAAACTTTAGCACGCACCATTTGCGGTAAAAAATCTAAATTTAATCCAGTATTAAACTCCATGGTTTCAAAAGTGGGTAAATTAGAATTCGGTGCAGTTGGTTACACTACTAGTTTTGCACAACAAAACAGAATCAGACCAGTTGTACAAAAAGTACAGGCATTTACAAGAGCTCGTTATTATCCAAATGCTAAACCAATGGATATCAAAGTTATTTGTGATGGAAATGGAACCATTATTGGTTGTCAAATCATAGCAGAAGAAAGAGTAGCTGAAAGAATCGATACAATGACATTAGCTATTACAGAAGGTTTAACCTGTTTTGATTTAAGTAATATGGAATTTGCTTACGCACCACCAGTTTCAATGGTTACTGACCCATTAATACTTGCTGTTGAAGAAGTAAGTAAAAAATTTAGTTAAATAAATTTGGAGATGATATAAAATGGCAGGACACGGACATGGACATGGACATGGGGGTCAAATGACTCCTGAACAACAAAAACAAATGATTGAACAAGACTTAAGATTAGCTAAAAACTTAGGTCAAATCAAACATAAAATCGTTGTTATGAGTGGAAAAGGTGGGGTAGGAAAATCCACTGTTGCAGCTAACCTTGCTGAAACTTTACAAAAATTAGGATTTAAAACCGGTATTTTAGATGCAGATATTCACGGTCCAAACATCCCTAAAATGTTAGGTGTGGATTTATACGGTGAATCATTCAATGAATATCAGTTCAATGTATTTAAAGAAATTACCGAATCTGGATTAGAAGGTAAAAACTTTAAAACTGATGAAGAAAAATTAGCATTCATTGAATCTAAAAAAGAAGAATACAAACATTCAATGTTCCCGGTTGAAACTCCAAGTGGTCTTAAAGTAATGTCAATGGCATTCTTATTAGATGGAATTGACAGACCTATCATCTGGAGAGGACCTCAAAAAACCGGTGCTATTAGACAATTAATTTCAGATGCACACTGGGGTTCACTTGACTACTTAATTATTGATAACCCACCTGGAACTGGTGATGAACCTTTAACCGTTTTACAAACTATTCCTGATGCAGATGCAGTTATTATGGTAACCACTCCTAACGTTGTATCTCAAGAAGATGTTTTAAAATGTGTGAAAATGGTTGAAATGATGAATATCGAACAAATAGGTCTTATTGAAAACATGGCTTATTACATGTGCCCACACTGTGATGAAAAACTTCACATTTTTGGTGAAGGTAATGGAGAAGCTTTCGCAGAAGAAATGGAAATTACTTATTTAGGTGATTTACCTATCGAAGAAAAAGTTTCTGATTCACCAAATAAAGAAGGAGTAATTTCTGTAATTGATCCTAGTGATGAAGTTTCAAAAAGATTTGTTGAAATCGTTAAAGATATTCAAAAAGAATTTATAAAAGAGTAGGGTTAATAATATAACTCACTCTTGCAATATTTACAACGAATCCTAAGAAATTAGGATCGTCTTTTAATTTTTTAAAAGAATCTAATTTTTCAATAATATAATCCTTATTTTCCTGCATATCATTTAATGCAAAATAATCCATTCCAATAATATATTCTCTAGGATCAGTAAAAATAGGAACTAAGTATTCACCATCATTTGCATATGGAATTTTTACAGGATTTTCATTTTCAGTAGAAATAATGAATTCTTTGCCTTTGATATATTCTTTAATTTGAGCTTCGGTTTTTTCTATTGCACTTTGATTTTGATTTTCTCCGTGCATATAAATCATATTAATATGATTTTTCAATTCAGGATGTGTTATTTCTTCAAATTTCATTATATCATATTCTGTTTACAATAAATATTATTTTTTTGGTATGAATTTTAAACTAGTTGAATTAATACGATATCTTGGCTCTCCATTTGGACCTTCATAGACAAAATAGCCCAAGTGTGAATTGGATTTTGCACTTCTTATTTCAATTCTTGTTCTGCCGTAGGAAAAGTCTCTGTTTTTTGTAATTGCACTTTCATTTATTGGTTTTGTAAATGTTGGCCAACCACTATCTGTTTTGACTTTATCTTTTGAGGAAAATAGCTCTTCACCATCTATTACATTTACATATATTCCATCTTCATAAAAATCACAGTATTTTCCGCTAAATGCTTCTTCATCAATTGAAAGCTGTGTTACTTCAAATTCTTTTGTTATATCATCAGTTTCAAGATACTTTTGATGTTTTTCTTCTGCTGTATAAAAGAAAAAAATAGGGGATGTCTCAATAGCTATTTTTTTAGCTTTTAGGAATTTTTTTATTATTTTTTCCTGATTTGGACTTTGCCAGTAGATTCCACACCTAAGATAAGATTTAGTCTTCTTAAATGGATCAATCATGGTGTAATATTCATCTAACAGTTCACTTAAAGAAATTAACTGTGGATTGAATGTAACTTTAACTGTTAGAGTATGACCTGTTTTTTGCCCAATCACCATTTCAAATGTTGGAGAAATGGTATTTCCATTAGCATATCCTACTTCTGTTTGATTAACTCCATTTAATCTGGAAAGTTTAGATTCAAGTTGCCAAAAGCATCCTCCCGCTAAATAAATAACTTCCTGTTTTGTAAACATAATTTATAATTTGATTTCTAAACATAAAATATTTTTATTAGATTGTCTATAATTAATTAATAGAATTGGAGGAAACCTCATGTTTTATAGTACAATAATGAAAATTGATTCAATTGATAGATTAAGGGATATTAGGGATGCATTACTTGTTGAACAAGGTATTAACCCTACTCGTCAAGGAGAACATGCTATAAAAGTGGTTGTTGAGAGAATTGATGAGATTCAAGCTACTTTAGATAAATCCGCAACTAAAAACAGAAACAGAAAAAGATAAGTGATTATTGTGATTAGACGTGTAACAAGTGGCAGACGATTACTTAGAAAAAGAATGTATAAACCACCTCATACTCGTCACAAAAATGCCACATATCATCGTGAAAATAAAAACCTTGCAAAACCCCATCAAGAGAAGTTTAAGGATATGAACTGTCCTATTGTAAAAGTTAAAAGAAGACCTAAACGTGAAGTGATGGGTGGTTTTAAAATGTCTTACAGATACAAATTTTATGATGTTGTAGAAGAAGACATTGAAGAATCAGATGAAACATCTGATTAACTTTTTTTCTTTTTATCATTCTTTCGAACTAATATATTCATAAATAGTTTTCCCATCATCAGTTAAGGAATATAGTTTTCCTTTATGAATATTCGGAGTAGCACAATAAACAATATCTTGTTTTTTTAATTGTGCCAATAAATTACTTACGTGATTTGTTCGAACACCTATTGCGGTTCCTATTTGTTTTGGTGTATATAAGTTATATTTCATGTATAATACGATATTTCGTCTGTGTTCGGATCCTTGAACAAATGCTATTTTTTCTAATATTTTTTCATCCTTGCACATATTGTATACTTTTGTTTCACTTTAAAGTTATTGATTTATATGTTATTACACATACATAGTACATTAATAACAACCTTTTAGCACACTTAAACAAAATGAGGTGTTTTTTGTGGATAGCTTAGTAAAATATGTTTTAAAATCATCATACCGGGTTCGTGTAATTAAAGCTATTGGTCGGGATGTAAAAATGCCGTCTCAAATTGCGATTGATAGTAATGTTTTAAATAATCATATAAGTAGAACATTAAAACAGCTTAAAGAACATGGTCTGGTTGAGTTGATAAATCCTGAAGCACGCTGTGGCAGATTATATAGACTTACAGATAATGGATTGGCAGTATTAGAAAGTATTAATTTAAAAAAATAGTATAATAAAGTTTTAAATAACTTTATTTTAATAATTCTTGTTTTGAAATAGTTTTATTTTGAGAGTGTATATCTAAAATAATTCCTGAAAACTCATCATCATTTTTTGCAAGCTCTCTAAAAAGTTCAATAGAAACTTCACAAGGTTCATAATCAGATAATTCCAAATATTCATATCCTTTTTTGTATTCTTCAGTATTGGAAAATACGATTATTTTAAAATCTTGCGGACTTCCACATACAAGAAAATCCTTTTCATGATCTTGACCAATAGCTGGGCAAATAAATTTCATATTAACACCTAAAAACTTGCATTTCTGTCCATATTGAAGTTTTGTGAATGTGGATTAATTACAAAACCCTGGAAATCTTCATCTTCATCAGCTATTTTGGATATGTCCTGTGGAGTGATAACTTTCATTTCAAGTTTGTCTAAGAATAATTTAGATATTTTTGCACTTCCAACAGCATATTCCCTGATGTCTGTAAAAATCGGAAGAATGTATTCATTCCCGGTTTTATTTAGAGTTAATTTTACAAAATCTTCTCTCTCATCAATTAATGTAAAATAAATTTCTTCAGGAAATGTATTTATGATATTTTGTTTAATAGCTTCAAGTTCAAGAGCATTTTCGCTCTTGAGCTTTTTTACCATATCAGCATATATTTGAATATATTCTTTTAATTGGCTTTTAGAAGCTTTAACATTGTTTTTTTGATAATCTTCGTAATCTTTAAGATTCATATTTATTCACAACATTCGTGAACATCTTCGCCGCCGATAACGAAGTCCCATTGAGGTGCGTTAATAGCAAGTCCAATGAATTGTTCATCTTCAGAGTATTCGGAGATGATTTTATGACCGATTTTTTTGTCACATACAAATTCATTTTCACCGAATTGTTCTTTGAACATTTCAATAGCTTCATTTGCTTCTTCTTCATCGGTGTAAACAGGAATTACGAATTCTTCTACTTCATCATCTTCATCGCTGATGATTAAAGCAACAATTTCTTTTTCTTCGCTATTTGCATTGGATACAATAATGAATTCTTCATCAAATACAACGTGTTCGATTTCGTGGTAAATTTCACCTAACTGTTCGATTTGTTCTTTGTGTTCTTCTTCAAAAGATTCATCGAGTTCTTCTGCATCTCCTAATGTTTTTTCGATTTTTTCGTTTAAGTCATCGTCGAGTTCAATAAATTTTTTAACTAAGTCTTTAACTTCGCTCATTGTATCACCATAATGTAATAATCATTAAAATAAGTATTTTTTTTAAAACAAATGAACATTCTCTTCCTAAACACCACTAAAGGAATGCAAACGAATGCTCATTTCAACCATCACCATTGTTCATATTATAAAAAAATAGTATATAACAATATGAACAATAATATTTTATAATTTTAATATATATAAATGTTAAGGTTTAATTTTGGCTTTCATTAATTTTTATGGCTTTTTAGGTAATTTTATTGTACTTATTTTTAATTTACATATTTGAATATCATTCTTGATATAATGTAATTTTTCTAATTTTATTTTGTTTGTTGGCATTAGAATGCTATTTTATATAAATTAATTAATTAATCTTTTATATTATTAAGTCTAAAATAACTATGTACATAATAAGTTAATTTTAACAAAGTACATTGATTGCAATTTGATTTTTTTAAATTCAATCAATACAATTTATGGTTTTTTATAAAAAATGTATAGGAAAAATGGTGTAATAAATGAATATTAATGACAATATGAAATTGGGTTTAATTGCAGCTGTATCTATTATAGCTCTTTTTGTTTTATCCTTATTTATTTCCCAAGCACCAGCTAACGATGATAATGCTATTCGTTTTGGTATTTTAACATTATTACCACCTTTAGTTGCTATTGGTTTAGCTTTCATTACTAAAGAAACAATTTTATCATTGTTTATGGGTGTATTTGTCGGGGAATTTATGTTATGTGTTAACGATTTAAACATCGTTTCCACTGCTGTTAACGCATTTTTACAAATGGGTTCTCAAATTATATCCTGTATGGCTGATCCATGGAATGCAGGTATTATTCTTCAATGTTTACTTATTGGAGGTATTATCCAATTAGTAACCAAAATGGGTGGTGCAAAAGCTCTTGCAGATACCTTTGCTAAAAGAGCAGATACTCCAAGAAAAGCTCAATTGTTCACTTGGATTTTAGGATTATGTGTTTTCTTCGATGATTATGCAAACTCCTTAATTGTTGGTCCTATTATGAGACCAGTTATGGATAAACTCAAAGTATCTAGACAAAAATTAGCTTTCATTGTTGACGCAACCGCAGCTCCTGTTGCAGGTATTGCTATTATTTCTACTTGGATTGGTTTAGAAATCAGTTTAATCGCTGCTGGTTTCCAATCTGTTGGTGTAACTAACGTTACTGGTTTTGGTATTTTCTTACAAACTATCCCATACAGATTCTACAACATCTTCATTTTAATCTTTATTGTAATTTCTGCAGTAACATTATATGAATTTGGTCCAATGAAAAAAGCAGAACAAGCTGCACGTAAAAGAGACGCAGACGAAAAAGTTATTGTCCCTAACGCACCTGGATTTGACGAAGTTAAACCAGTTGAAGGAATTAAATTATCCATCTGGAATGCTATTATCCCTATTGGTACCTTAATTATTGGTGCTCTTATTGCATTCTACTGGAGTGGATACACTACCATTTTAGGTGGAGAAGATCAAGCTCTTATTGCTATTATGAAAACTGCTCCATTATCATTTAATGGTATTTTCACTGCATTATCTCAATCTGATGCTTCCGTTGCTCTTTTCCAAGCTGCACTTCTTGCTTCTATTGTTGCAATTGTTATGGCAGTTGGTGGAAAAATCCTCACTATTGAAGACGCTATCTCTGAATGGATTGGCGGTATGAAAACTATTGTTATTACCGGTGTAATCTTACTCTTAGCTTGGTCTTTAGGTGGAGTTATTGGTGAAGTCGGAACTGCTTCTTACTTAGTAGGAGTTCTTAAAAACGCATTACCACAATTCATCGTACCTTCCTTAATCTTTATCTTAGGTGCATTGATTTCCTTTGCAACCGGTACTGCATACGGTACTATGAGTATTTTAATGCCTTTAGCAATTCCATTAGCTTGGGCTGTAAGTTCTGGAGATATGTCCTTTACCATTGTATGTACCAGTGGTGTATTAACTGGAGCTATTTTCGGAGACCACTGTTCTCCAATTTCAGATACTACAATTTTATCATCTATGGGAACAAGCTGTAGCCACATTGATCACGTTCAAACACAAATCTACTACGCTGTATTCGTTGCATGTGTAGCTATCTTTATCGGTTACATCCCTGCTGGTTTAGGTATCTCTTGGTTCATTTCCCTTCCAGTCGGTATAGTTGTATTATACATAGGTCTTAAAGTTTTAGGTGAAAAAGTAGACTTTGATGAAGTAGAGGATTCCTCCTCATAACTTCATTATATTTTTTTAATTTTCAACATAATTTAGTAATGCCTAAAAAATTAGTAGTAATCATCACAAATATGTTTATATGTGCAGTATTTGCATAAAAACTGTCTTTTGGCTGGAAACTTTCCATCATTTATTTTACTTCTAACGTCATGAAGAGTATCAACAGCGTCGCTGATTTCATTTTCATTTAAATATTTGCGTTTGTTGTCTTCATCACAAATATCAAGTAATCTTAAACGCCCATTTTTTGTAAAAAATATTCCAACCTTGGATACTGGCTTTTCATAAACATTTTCAACAAGTAACTTGTAATAGCATAATTCTCTTCTATATTTTGAAAATGTATTTGATTTTGATGTTTTGTAATCAATAATTACTAATTCGCCGTTTTCATCTTCTAAAATTATATCACAAATTCCAGAAAAGCGGTTTTCTTCATCAATTAAATATTCTTCATTAGAATATAGTTTATAATCATTATCAATAAATACTTCTTTAAAAAAAGAACCTAAATTATCAACGTGTTCAGCCAAGTCATATCCGATGTTTTCTTCATGGGAAATCTTTAAAAGTTCGTTGTTTATATCCACGTCCTCCAATTCATCGCCAAATTTTTCAATAAACTTCTCAGCAACTAAATGAACATCACTTCCAAGAGCCATATATTTATTCGGTTCAACTTCAATTTCATCAATATATTGAAATTTGAATTCTCTTGGACATTTTAGATATGAATTGACTTTGGATTTTGATAATTTCATAGTATATGTTTTTATTAAATCCTTTTTAAATAAATTGTTATTATTTAAATACTTTAAATTAAATAATTATAAATAGCTATTTAATAGCATTATATGATTATTTTGGTGATTTAAATGAAAATTGTAGCACTTCAAGGAAGTCCACGTAAAGGTGGAAATTGTGACGTATTAATGGACGAAATGATTAAAGGTATTGAAGAAAACGGTGGAGAAGTAACTAAATATTACTTAGAAGACCAAGAAATCGCTCCATGTAAAGCATGTATGTACTGTGCTGAAAATCCTGACTGTGTACGTAATGATGACGGAAATAAAATTTTAGATGAAATGCTTGAAGCTGATGGTGTAATCTTTGCAACTCCAGTTTACTACGGTCAAATGTCTGCACAAGGTAAATTAATCATTGATCGTTTCTATGGTATCGGCCAAAACCCTAATAAAAGCTTATCTGGTAAAGCAGCATTAATCTTTACTGAAAACCAACCTGAACACACCTACGATGCATACATTGAACTTACCAAAGCATCTCCATTCGAATTTATGGGATATGAAGTTATCGGTCATGTTGATGCAGGTAATGCAGGTCCAGCAGGTATTGTTGCTGAAGAACAAAAAGACAAATTAAAAGAAGCTTATGAACTTGGTTTAAAATTCTAAGCCAACTTCTTAATTATTTTTTTTGGATGATTTTTATGGGTTTAGGTTCTTTATTTAAAAGAAAGAAAAAAGAAGTCGTTGATGAGTCTCATATTGTCATTGATGAGAGTCAATGTGAGGGTTGTGAGAAATGCTGTATTGCATGTCCAAATAATGTTTTTGTAATTGATGAGGATGTATCTAAAGTAAGGAATCATCAGGTCTGTAAAAATTGTAAGGTATGTATAGCAATTTGTCCTAACAATTGTATAACTGTAAATTAATATTGTTTTATTTAAAAATACGGTTAATTATTTTAATAGTTATTACTAATAACTATACTTATTTTTATCAATTCTTTAATATAATTAAAAAGAGTAATTAAAATTGTAGATTTAAACTAAGTAATCTACATTATAATTCAATTTTTTCACTACTTAGCACTTCAATGTCTTCACTTTGAACAAATTCAGCAATGTCTTCATTGAAATTTAAAAAGTGTGGTGACTTCATATGTTTTTTAAGAGATTCAACAGATTCCCATTTTTCAACAAAAGTCAATGAATTATCTTTATCAGATTGTAACAATTCATATTCAATATTTCCATCTTCTAGTTGAGATTCATAAATTAATTCTTCGGAAAGTTCTAAGATACTGTCATGGCAACCTTCTTTAGGTTGGATTTTTGCTAAAATAACAATGAAACTCATTAGTTACACCAATTAAAAATTTAATTTTCTTAATACTTAAATTATTATAATTGATTTTTTCATAAACTACATTAATTAAAAAACAAATATATTAAATTAGTAAAAAATTTTGGAGAAAGAATATGATATATTCAACAGAAATTGAAAATATGTGTCTTGTTCGCAAAGGTGCAAATCACGACCCTGCTCCAATACCTGAAGAAGGTAAATGGGTAAAAGCAAAAGAAATCAGTGACATTTCAGGTTTTACTCATGGTATTGGCTGGTGCGCACCACAACAAGGATGTTGTAAATTAACCTTAAACGTTAAAGATGGTATTATTGAAGAAGCATTAGTTGAAACTCTTGGATGTTCTGGTATGACTCACTCTGCAGCTATGGCAGGTGAAATCTTAGTTGGAAAAACCATCCTTGAAGCATTAAACACAGATCTTGTTTGTGATGCGATAAATACTGCAATGCGTGAATTATTCTTACAAATTGTTTACGGAAGAACCCAATCTGCATTCTCAGAAGGCGGTCTTCAAATTGGTGCTGGACTTGAAGATTTAGGAAAAGGTCACAGAAGCCAAGTAGGAACAATTTATTCAACTAAAGAAAAAGGTCCAAGATATTTGGAATTAACTGAAGGTTACATTACCGAAATCGGACTTGATGAAGATGATGAAATCATTGGATACAAATACATCAACCTTGGTGTCATGTTAGATAACATCAAAGATGGTGTTGATCCATTAGAAGCAATTGAAAAAGCTACTGGCCAATATGGTAGATTTGACAGTGCTGTTAAGAAAATAGACCCAAGGAGTGAATAGATATGAGCTTATTTGAAAGTTATGAAAGAAGAATTGACCAAATCACTCCTGTTTTAGAAAAATATGGAATCAAAGACCTTGATGAAGCAAAACAAATCTGTCTTGACAAAGGATTTGACCCTTATGAAATCGTAAAAGGTGTTCAACCAATCTGTTTTGAAAATGCATGCTGGGCTTACACTCTTGGAGCAGCAATAGCTATTAAACAAGGCTGTGTAAAAGCATCTGAAGCTGCAAAAGATATTGGTGAAGGTTTACAAGCATTTTGTATTCCTGGAAGTGTTGCAGATGACAGACAAGTAGGTTTAGGTCACGGAAACTTAGCATCAATGCTTTTAAGTGATGAAAGTGAATGTTTTGCATTCCTCGCAGGTCACGAAAGTTTCGCAGCAGCAGAAGGAGCTATTGGAATTGCTAATTCTGCAAACGAAGTACGTGAAAAACCATTAAGAGTTATCTTAAACGGTCTTGGAAAAGATGCAGCTTTAATTATTTCCAGAATCAACGGATTTACTCATGTTGAAACTGAATTTGATTATTTCACCGGTGAAGTAAAAGTAGTTAAAGAAAAAGCTTACTCTGACGGTGAAAGAGCAAAAGTAAGATGTTACGGTGCTGACGATGTACGTGAAGGAGTAGCTATTATGCACTTGGAAGGTGTTGATGTATCAATTACTGGTAACTCAACTAACCCTACACGTTTCCAACACCCTGTTGCTGGAACCTATAAAAAAGAATGCTTATTACAAGGTAAAAAATACTTCTCAGTTGCTTCCGGTGGAGGAACTGGTAGAACATTACACCCTGATAACATGGCAGCAGGTCCTGCATCCTATGGTATGACTGATACATTAGGACGTATGCACTCTGATGCTCAATTTGCAGGTTCATCCTCCGTTCCAGCTCACGTAGAAATGATGGGATTAATTGGAATGGGTAACAACCCAATGGTTGGTGCATCTGTAGCAGTTGCAGTAGCTGTTGAAAAAGCAATGAAAAAATAATGGGATTTTTCCCGTTATTAACTATTTTTTTTGGAGATTTAATATGAATACACAATGGGGCTTGGCTGCAAAAGGAATTTGTGAGTACAATGGTAAAGTCTTACTTTTGAAAATCCGCTCCCGTTCATCACACGATGCTGGAAAATGGGAAATTCCTGGCGGTAAAGTTAAAAAATGCGAATTTTTTGATGATGCACTAAAAAGAGAATACTTAGAAGAGACTGGTTTGGAAGTAGATGTTCAGGAACTCTATAAAACCGTTAGAAAAGATTATACTGCGTGTAAAACAAAACAAGACATTAAATCTATTCAATTAGTCATGAAAGTCACATGTGAAAGTGATGATGTAAAAATCAGTGAAGAGCATGATGATTTTGGATGGTTTACTTATGAAGAAATAGATGAAATGATTAAAGAAGAATTGTTAACTCCTCCTGCAATCATTGCATTTAGTAAAAATTAATCTACTTTTTTTTTATTTTAATCCCAATATTTTAGCAGCATTTTCATATAATATTTGAGATCTTTCTTTTTTGGTTAAATCAAGCTTGTTGAAATATTCCATTTCACTTTTAGACTCCCACATAGGATAATCTGTTCCCCATAAAACTTTATCTGCACCATATGCGTGTATTAATTCTAAAGCATTTTCAGGGGTTAAATCGTATAAACTGGAACTTAAATCAACATATAAGTTTGGAATTCCTGCTAATTGTTCAGTAGCTTCATTCCAGATACTCCATCCTGCAAAATGTGCACCAATAAATGTTATATCTGGGAATTTTTCTAAAAATGGTTTTATATGTTCTGGATTGGAATAGCTGTATCTGAAGTCTCCACAGTGAACCATTAAAGGAACGTTACCTTCATTTATGATTTCTCCCATTTTAAATGCGCGTTCACCATTCATTGCAAATTGCTGGAAATCTGGATGTACTTTAACTCCTTTAAGACCAAGTTCAATTAAATGGTTAAAATCTCCCTGTATATCTTCACTGTCTGGGTGTAGGGTTCCAAATCCTGTGAATATATCTGAATTTGCTTTTACAGATTCTCCAATAAATTCATTAATGGATTTAACTTGTTTTGGTGTTGTTGCAACAGAATGGACTAAATAATGAGTAACTCCAACTTTTTTACCATCTTCTATTAAACCACTTACTGTTCCATTTAATGACATATCTAAATCATAAAAATCTTTAATACCACATACGGCTTTTGATGCTATTTTTTCTGGATAAATGTGGCAATGTGAATTAATAATTTTTTGCATAAAATTTAACCTCATCTGTTTTTCAAAATTAAATGTTTATCAATTTAAATTTATATAATTTTTTCTTTACAAAATTCACTATAAACATTTTGAGTTAAAAAAGTTATTTTCGAGATTTTTGTTTAATTAATTTTATTATTTTTCATCTTTATTTAACTTTTTTTTGAACTAGTAAGTTATTTTTATTATAAAAAGTAATATTATAATATGGTAAAGGTAAGTATTTTAGGATCAACTGGTACAATAGGTAAAAACGTTGCTTTCACTTTAGCAAAAGAAGAGACAGTTGATGAAATTGTCATGTTATCAAGACCTGAAAGTTTTGATAAAGTTAAAGGAGAAACCTACGATATGTATGATGCTCTTGCTGCAAGAGATATTGACTGTAAACTTATTCCATCATATAATTTTGAAGATATCAAGGGTTCTGCTGTTGTTTTGATTGCTGCAGGTATTCATCGTGAACCTGGAATGAACCGACTTGATTTAGCAGTTCCTAATGCAAAAATCGTAAGTAATTATTCAAAACAGATTGCTAAATATGCTCCAGATTCCATTATATTAGTTGCTACTAACCCTGTTGATGTTATGACTACAATTGCTCTTGAAGCATCAGGATTTAGCAAAAAGAAAGTAATTGGTGTTGGAAATCACTTAGATTCACTTAGATTAAAAAATTACTTCTCAAGACAAATCAACATTAACAGTGCTGAAGTTCATACAAGGGTTGTAGGAGAACATGGAAACCATATGGTTCCTCTTTTAAGTTCAACAACAATTGGTGGTATTCCTTTAAAGTATTTCGTAGAATATGTTGATTTAAATGTTATTGCATTAATTGAACAACTTAAAAATGCGGGAAATACAATTATTTCTAAAAAAGGAGCTACTGAATACGGACCAGCTTATGCAATTTCAAACTTGATTTCAACTATAATTACAGACACTCACAAAGTTTTAACTGTCAGTTGTTATCTTGAAGGTGAAGTTGAAGGAGTTAAGGATGTATCATTAGGGGTACCTGCAGTTACTTCTAAAAATGGTATTGCAATGATTGTCCCTATTCATATGAGTGATTTTGAAAAAAGAAGTTTTATTGAAGCAGGTAATACTGTTCGTGATGCAACGTATGAAGTTAAAGAAAATCTTGATATTTAAATTATAATTATATTTTAAATTGTGGTTTTATTATGTATATTAAAATTAAAAATAAATTTTACATAGTATCTATAGCCACAATTCTATTTTTTTGTTTCCAGGTTTGGTTTTTAACCCCTTGGATTTTAGATATTGCTAAGGTCTGTGGAATGACCCTTAGTATCATCATAATCGGTGGTGTGGCTATAGGGCTGGGTTTACTTAATTTCTTCTTAGTAATGTCTATGTTTTTTGATAATCAAAAAGACATTTATACTCTTGAAAGACACGATGAAGATGTTTCTATATTAATAGCTGCATATAATGGGGAAGAATCTATTTATGAAACATTATTGAGTTTATCTAATCAGAAATATGATGCTACAATTTACGTTTATGTAATAGATAACAATAGTAAAGATAATACTAAATACCAAATTTTAAAAGGAATTGTTGATTTTAACAGATCTGATTTGGTTATTAAATATCTTTTTGAACCAAAGCGTGGAAAATTCAACGCATTAAATAATGGTTTGAGAAGAGTAAAAACAGACAAAGTAATTACAATTGATGCAGATAGCGGGGTATACGGGGATGCTATTTCAAATATTGTTAGTAGGATGGTTAATGACAATTGTAAAGCTGTTGCAGGAGCTACATTGGTGCGTAACAGTAGACAAAACTTATTAACCAAAATGCAGGAATGGGATTACTTTTTAAGTATTGCATCAGTTAAAAAAATGCAGGGTTTATTCCAAGGAACACTTGTAGCACAGGGTGCATTTAGTATTTATGATACAGAAATCGTTAGAAAATATGGTGGATGGGAAAACTGTATTGGTGAAGACATTATATCACTCTAAATATCAGTTGCTTATATGCTTTCTCTCTCAACATTTCTATACTATAGTTTAGATTTGGCGGGTTAATTAAATTTGTGGATAAGGTTGTGATATTTCAGTTGGTATATTATTTGTTTTATATAATGAATATAATAAAAATTATTTTTAAAGACTCTTTCAAAAACTTTGTTGATTTGAAATTTTTTGATGAAAATTGGTTTGGAATTTTTTATTTTGTCTAAAAATAGTTAAATTTAATAAATAAGTGGAGTAAAAGTTTTTATCATGCTAAACCAAAAAACAAATATTCCAAATAGTATTTTAGATGTTGAACAATATATATTTTGCGATTCCAATGATGGATTAGTGCTTTTCGACCCTCGTTTTGTGAAAATTTTTAAATCCTGTCAAAAGGCTTTGAAATCTTTTGATTTAAGTTTTAAAAAGGATGTTCCTTATTTTAAAATGAGTTTGGCTAGATGCCCACATTGTGGAACTCGTCATGTTGTTAAATATGGTTTTACAAAAAGAACATTGGTATTTAAAGAAATTGGTAAAACAAAAGTTAAGGTTCAGCGTTATATTTGCAAACGTT
>JAQXTL010000013.1 GCA_029219465.1 Methanobacteriaceae archaeon
ACTACAGACAAACCAATCCAGAAATAATAAAGAAATTATACAAAACTAAAGAAGGAATTCTGACATTTTTAGACTTCCAAATGCAAAATTGGACTCAAAATCACATAAAAATTAAATAAGCCTATAAAATTTTACAGACTCAAAAAAAGAAAAAAGTTAAATTCTAATAAAAATATTATTAGCTAACTTTAAAGGAATTTTAAACTCGACATCATCAATAGTAACTAAAAACAAGTTTTCATCATTGTTGTCATCAACCTTGAAAACTAAATTACCGCCGATTTTAATGTTTAAGTTATCGATAATACCTAACAATTCATCATTACCTCTGATAAATGAAATGACACCTTCAGTATCTAAATTCAATTCAGATAATGCTAATACACTAAAATCTCTAGTTGAAGCCATGTCGAAATCTTTTTGAGAATAACATTGATTACAATTATCAAAATCAAAATTACAAGAAGGAATTACATTCTTATCAGGACATAAATCAGGATTTTTTAACATCATACATAATGCCCTTTCAGCTTCATCAGACAAAGCATGTTCCATCTCACAAGCCTGTTCATGAACATTTTCCATTTTGATTTTTAAAATATCTAATAAGAAGATTTCCAAAAGTCTGTGTTTTCTGGTAATTTTTTGTGCTATTTCCAAACCTTCAGCAGTTAAAATAGCTCCTTTATATGGAGTATACTCAATATAACCTAAAGCTTCCAATTTCTTAAGCATTTGAGTTACACTTCCAGGTGCAAAACCTAATTCACTAGATAATTTAGTAGTGGAAACCTGTTCTCCATTACTTCCATTACCATAAAGAACTTCAAGGTATTCTTCAATATTATCACTAATTTTATTAGCCATTAAATTTCACCTATAAAATGATTAATTTAATATTTTATAAGTTAAACTATAAAAAAGTTCTTGAAAATTAGTTTTTAATAAAAATAGAATTGTATAAAAAAATAAAAAAAGAAAAAAAGTAAATTAGAATTGGATATTATTTGTGATTGTATGTATAGTATAATAACTGGTATACCAATTTACGATTTTTCCAAATGAATTGCTTGAACTTGTTGGGTCAATAACATACCACATGTCATCAACCAATACTTGAGCCCATACATGACCATATGTAGATCCACTTGAGAATGTACATGTTCCATGAACATATCTTGCCGGAATATCTGCAGTTCTCAACATAGCAACTAACAAATGAGCTTGGTCAACACAGTTTCCAGATCCTACTTCCAAAGTACCTACTGCACCATGTTTGGTATCATAATAGAATGAATAATCAATATAATCCTTTACATAGTTATAAATTGCAACAGCTTTGTCTTTTACAGAAGTTAATCCTGCAGTAACACTATCAACAATAGCTTTGATTCTTGAATTATCAACTTGACAGTTGGTAGTTGCTACAAGATATTTGGATAAGTCAGTTGCAGTGTTTATCTCATTTAAACCAGTACCTGTAGCAGTAATAGATCCGGAACTTGAACCAGAAGCTGTGTTAATGTTTACCCAATTAGGCATGACTCCTTCAGTTACATAAAATGCCAATACACGTGCAAATGCATCAACATATTCATCATAACAGATTTTACCAACATCTGTAGTAACATAGTTTGGAGCCTGATTATTATCTTTAATGTATTTTCCAACATTGAATGCTGCAGTAATATATTTTTCCATCTCCAAGTTTACAGAATTAATGGAATCTCCTGAAGTAGGATTTTCAGCTTCATTAACTCCACTAATGATAATTACATTACTGTTATTGGAATTTCCAAGATGATAGATAGCCTGAGTCATCAAGTAGGTAAATTCAGCCATTGAGAATGTAGTTCCAGCTACTGTAACAGTATTTGGTAATCTTCCATTATCTGCAATGAATTTTTTCACATTAGAAGCACCTGAGAGGATATCATCAATAGCAATTGCATCACCAGTTACAATAGGAGTAGTTACTGATGAGTTAATAGGAGGAGTGGAAGGTCCTTGATCTCCTATTAAAATACTGTTACTAGTCAATTTTATAGAACTTGGTAATTTAGCGTTAACTTTGTAATCTACTAAAATAGTTGCAAACATTTTTACTAAAGAATCATAACCAATGTTACCTAAATCTGAACTAGCGTAATTTGGAACTTGACCACCATTATTGATTATATATTTGCTAACTCTACTTGCCACATCAACATATTTAGCAAGGCTGAGACTTCCAGATTTATATGAATCACTAGGACTTGCTGGAGCAATAGCAGATATAGGAACAATTTCTGAAGAAGTTTTACCTGCATTGATTTGAGTTATTGCTTCACCCATCATGTATAAGAACTGAGCAGTAGAATAACTTACTCCACCAACTTTAACTGTTTTAGGAACAGCCTTAGTTGAATCAATAGTTGATTTTAAATCACTAGCTGCAGCAAGAATTTCTGAAATAGTTACAGTTGTAGACGGTGACAATGATTTGAAGTCAACAAAGTTAGTTACTCCCCATCTAAATATAATAACACCATCTACTTTACCTTTCAATGCAGCTTCTGCATCATGTTTTATCTCAGCGGAAGGTAATGGAACAACATGACTATCACTTTCATATCCTTGTAAACCTGTCCATACTTTAGCACCTTTAGAATGTTCTACAAACCATTTACTGGTTGATGTAATCCAAGCAGAACCTGCTTCATAGTTCCCTTTGTAAACCATTGGAAGAACAGCATCCATATATTTACTTATTACATCATAGTCCTGACCATAATAATATTTAAGATCATCACATTCAGGCATTAATGCAGCTGAAATAATAAGATTTGGATTAACAGCTCTAATTGCACTTACAATCTGTTTAACGAATGTGTTAATAGCTTCAGTACCACCAGTAGTCTTATAAGCATTACCAGGATATCTTAAATAATCCAAGTGAATACCTGCTACTCCTTTTACAGCAGCATAAGATTCAGCTTCAGCTATTTTTTCATTGAAGTATTTCTGATTAACCTGTCCATCTTTAACTGGATTTATCCATCCACCATCATTGAATGACTGCATCCAGATATGAACTCTAATTCCTAAATTGCTAGCTTTTGCAATCCATGATTCAACAGCTGTTTTACCATGTGTTTCAATTGCATAATAATTTAAGAACAAATCAGTAGTTCCTTTTGAAGCTAATGAATTTAAGTCAACATTTTTCATATCAGCTCCGAAAACCCAATAACCATAACCATTGGTTGCAGGTGCAGGGGTTTTTACAACTTCAATAGCAACTGATAAAGAACTAGGCTGTATGTTTCCTTCACCAGCAAATTCAAAGTAGAATGTGTATTTACCAACAGCCAATCCAATAGGCAAAGAAGCAACACCATTACTATCAGTAACCCTATTATAAGATTTTGAACCCAATTTGAAAACAACTTCTTTTCCAACTAACGCTTTACCACCAGAAGTTAAAGAAACTTTCAAAGACTCACCAGCACCTTTTACAAATGTAGTTTTACTTACAACCGTAATTTTAGAAGCAACAGGTGCAGGTGCATTTACAACAGAAATTTGTACTGATGCGGAACATGGAGATATGTCTCCTTCTCCTGCAAATTCAAAGTTGAATGTGTATTTACCAACATTCAATCCAATAGGCAAAGAAGCAACACCATTACTATCAGTAATTCTAGTGTATGATTTTGTACCAAGTTTAAAAATTACTTCTTTTCCTGCTAAAGGAGTACCTTCAGAGGTTAAAGTAACTTGGAGAGGTGCTCCTTCACCTTTTATGAATGTAGTAGGACTTGTAACAGTTAATTTAGAATTACTTTCTTTGATTGTTACTGTATCTGTAGCACTTGATGGAGAGTAGAAACTGTTTCCTGCAAAAGTGTATTTTGCATTGTATGATCCCACAGCAAGTGAATAAGGTAAAGTAAATGAAGCTACACCGTTACTGTCTGTAGTAGCAGAGTATGTAACACCATTTATTGTTACTTTTACTGTTTTTCCTGCATTTGGTGCATATCCTAACCCATTATGTAAAGTTACTTTAATAATTTTTTTATCAGTTTCACTGAAAGTGTAACTAGTTGTAATGAGCTGGGAATTAGTTGAAGCAATTACTTTAATAGAGTTGGTTCTAGTTAAACCATCAATATTATATGAAATCACTTTGTAAGTACCAACATTTAGAGAACTTACACTAAGACTAGCAACACCTTTTGCATCAGTTTTTGAAGAATAGGTATTTCCGTTTAATTTAAATTTCACATATGTATTAGCTAATGCACTACCGTCAGCGTTTACGAAAGTAGCATAGAATTTTCTACCATCCAAATATACTTTAGTAATGTCAGTAGCATTAATAGTTGATAAAACTGTAACTGTAGTGGTTAAATTCTGGTCAGTGACAGGATTATTTGAAATAATCTGATAAGTACCAGGATTAAGACCAATTGCCAATGATGCAACACCATTTGCATCAGTTACTTTTGTATAAGTTTTTGTAAACGCACTACATTTTATTGTAAAGCTAATTTGAGTATTAGCTAATGGATTTCCATTGTTATCATAAAATGTAGCAACATGTTTTTCATTTCCTTTATAATATTTGGTAACATCTTCACTAACAATGCTTTTATCAACAGATCCTGATTTTAAAACATCATTTAAAGACTTACCATCATTAGAGTTAGTTGATAAATTATTTGACTTGTCAGATTCTAAATCATTAGACAATACTCTATCAACATTTTCATCAGATGCTAAATTTGATGATAACTCCTCATTCATTGGAACACTTAATGTATCATCTAACACACTTTGAGTGTGAGAATCTGTAATATTTACATCACTTGCTGAAACTGTACCAACAGTTAATATAGCTACTGTAAGTACAATAAAACCAGTGAGCAATAATTTTTTATTCAAAATAATTTTACCTCCACAACAATTATTTAATAAACAATGAGACAATAGTCCCACCTTAAGAATATGTATATATAAATATCTTATATAAACCTTTTTATTTGCTAAATAGCCTTAAATAAGTTTATTTTTTAAAAATAAGGTTAAAACATTATGAAAATTAAATATAAAGTAAACATTAACTTCAATTAAGCTATAAAACAATAAAATGATATGAAACTATTTTTTAAGATAATTAACAATACAAATTTAAAAACATCAATGTTAAAGGATATAATATAAAATAAGAGATTATTTAAAGTTATCTAAACTAAAAACATTGATTTTATTTAAGTTAAAACAAAAAACAACAAATTTAATGGATAAATTCAAAAAATAAGCTCATATAAACAAAAAACGATAAGAATGTTGAAAAAATAAAATAAAGCACAAATAATGCTAAAAATATAGAAAAAAAGAATTTAATTAATTTAAAATAACCAAAAAATAAAAAAGAAAAAAATGAAATTAGAATGTAATCTCATTTGTGATTGTGTGCACAGTATAAGATTTGGTATTCCAATTTACGATTTTTCCAAATGAATTTCTTGAACTGGTTGGATCAGCAACATACCATATGTCCCCAATTAATACTTGAGCCCATACGTGACCATAAGTAGATCCACTTGAGAATGTACATGTTCCGTGAACATATCTTGCTGGAATATCAGCAGTTCTCAACATAGCAACTAACAAATGAGCTTGGTCAACACAGTTTCCAGATCCTACTTCCAAAGTACCTACTGCACCATGTTTGGTATCATAATAGAATGAATAATCAATATAATCCCTTACATAGTTATAAATTGCAACAGCTTTGTCTTTTACAGAGGATAATCCTTTAGTAACTTTATCAACAATAGCTTTAATTTTTGCATTGTCAACTTGACAGTTCATAGTTGCTTTAAGATACTTAGCCAAGTCAGTTTCAGTGTTTTTCTGATTTAAACCTTTACCTGCTGGGCTAGGAACTGAAGAATCATGATAGACAATTGATACGTAAGATGGTAATTCATTATTATTTCCATAATATGCTAAGATACGTGCAAACGCATCTACATATTCATTATGACAGATTTTACCAATATCTGTAGTAATATAGTTTGGAAGTTTTTTGTTATCATTAGCATATTTTGCAACAGTATTTGCTGCTTGTAAATATCCTTTTTTATATAATGGCTCATAATCGAAGTAATCTCCAGAAGTTGGAGATGCTGGTTGAGCAACATCTTTATTGATAACAACATCTTTATAGTTAGAATTACCTATTTTGTAAATTGCCTGACTCATTAAATACACAAATTGAGGTAAAGTGAATGTGATTCCACCTGCAGTAACTGATGTTGGATACTTGTTATATTTTTCAAAGTATTCTTTCACAGTTTTAGCACCAGAAATAATATTCTTAATAGATATTGAATCTGGCATCTTTTTAACTTGAATCACAGTTGAGCTAGAACTAGGTTTTAACAAACCTTCTCCTGCAAATTCAAAGGAGAATGTATAGTTTCCAGCATAAGCTAATCCAATTGGTAATGATGCGACACCATCTTTATCAGTAACTTTGGTATATGATACTGAACCAAGTTTGAAAACAACAGTTTTTCCTGCTAAAGGAAGATTACCTGATTTTAAAACAACTTGGAGAGATCCGCCTTCACCTATGTAGAATATTGTTGAACCTTTTACAGTGAAATGAGTAGTGCTTGTAGAGTAAAATGTTAATTTATTTGAAGCACTTGATCCAGTGTAATATGAATTACCTGCATAAGTATATTTTACTGTATAGATTCCTTCTTCTAATGTTGTAGGTAAAGTAAATGATGCAACACCGTTACTGTCTGTTTTAGCAGAATATGTTGTACTACCAATTGTTATTTTAATTACTTTTCCTGCATTTGGTGCATATCCTAAACCATTACGTAAGGTAACTTTAATTACATTACCTTCACCTTTAACAAAAGTGTATGGACTTGTAATAAGTTCAGTAGTGGTATGGGCAAGTACATTAACATTGTTGGTTTTGGATGAACCATCAACATTGTATGAAATAATTTTATAGTTGCCTGCTTTAAGGAAACTTAAAGAGATACCTGCAACACCATTTGCATTTGTTTTTGAGTTGTATGTTTTTCCATTAACCTTGAACTTAACATCCGCATTTGCTAATGGATTACCTTCGCCGTCTAAGAAAGTAGCATAGAACTTCTTATTGTCTGCAGCAACTTTGGTAATATCACTAGCATTGATAGTTGGTAAAACTTTAACAGTAGTAGTTACCTTATAGCCAGTATATGGGTCATTTGAAACAATCCGATATGTACCAGGATTAAGACCAATAGCTAAAGAAGCAACACCATTTGCATCAGTTTTTTTAGTATAAGTCTTAGTAGCAGAAGAAGTTTTAAGAGTAAAACTTATCTCTTTATTAGCTAAAGGAGCACCTTCAGAAGTATAAAACTTAGCAGTATGTCCTTTACTTCCTTTATAATACTTAGTAACACCAGAAGAAACAACAGTTGGTAAAATAGTGATAGTATTAGTCACAGACCAACCAGTAACTGGATCTTTTGAGATTACCTGATAAGTACCAGGACTAAGACCAATAGCTAATGAAGCAAAACCATACTTATTAGTTGTTTTAGTATAAGTCTTGGTAAAGGTAGAACCTTTAATTGTAAACTTAACATCCCTATTAGCTAAAGGAGTACCATCAGAGTTATAAAACTTAGCCGTATGATCTTTACTTCCTTTATAATATTTAGTAAGATCAGATGACTCAATAGTGCTTAAAACTTTAATAGTATTAGTTAAGTTATATCCAGTAACTAAATTTTGTGAGACAATCTGATAATCACCAGGATTAAGACCAATAGCTAAAGAAGCAACACCATTTGCATCAGTTAATTTATAGTATGTTTTTGTATATGCACTGCATTTTATTGTAAATCCAATTTTGGTATTAACCAAAGGATTTCCATTTAAATCATAAAATGTAGCTTTATGGCTTTCGCTTCCTTTATAATATTTTTCAAGGTCTTGTGAAACAACAGTTTTATTAGCCGGAATGCTTCCAGTTTTTAAAACATCACTTGAAGAATTTTTATTTTGGTTAGTTGATAAATTATTTGAGTTTACAGATTCTAAAACATCACATTCATAAGCAGTAGAGAGTAAAGAATCATCTACACTTTCATGAACACTTGATGTAGTGTCTATTGAAGCAATAGCATGTGAATCTGTAACATTTACATCACTAGCTGATGCTACACTAACACACATTAATACAGTTAATGCCATCAGAAAAGTGAGTAATACTTGTCTTTTCGAAATAATTTTACCTCCATAACAATTTCTTGTTTGATTAATCAGTAAGACTATTGTCTTACCTCAGATATATGTATAATTAAATCCTTTATATAAACCTTTTTATTGACTAAATCACATCAAATAAGCCTAATTTATAAAAATAAGGCTAAAATATAATTAAAATTAGATATTTAATAAAAATTAACTTGAATTAAGCTATAAAAGGATTAAATAATATGAAATAATATTTCAAGATAACTAACAATACAAATTTAAAAATACAAATCTTAAAGCTTATAATATAAAATAACACTTTATTTAAACTTATATAATCAAAAAAAATTGATTTTATTCAAGTTAGATTAAAAAACAACAAATATAATAAGAATAATAGAAAAATAAGCACATTTAATTGAAAAACAACCCAAGTTAAAAAAAAAATCCAATTTATGCAAAAATTATTGGAAAAATGAATAAAATTAACCTAAAAAATACATAAAAAAATAAAAAATGTAAAATTAAATAATTTTACATCATTGGAGGCATTCCTCCACCCATACCAGGCATTGGAGGCATACCACTATCATCATTACCAGACTCATCAGGTCCGGTAGAGTTAAGTGCATTTCTTGCTGCAATCATATCATCAATACGTAAAATCATTTCACTAGCAGCACCTGCAGATTGTAAAGCTTGGATTTTAACTCTTAAAGGTTCGATAACTCCAGCTTCTTTCATATCTACAACTTTACCGTCAAATACATTAATACCTATTAAATTAGAGTCTTCGTGAGCAGCTTTTAAGTCAGCAATTAAGTTAATGGTGTCTAAACCAGCATTTTCAATTAAAGTTCTTGGAATAACTTCTAATGCTTCAGCATATTTTAAAATAGCTAATTGTTCTCTTCCACTTACGGTTTCACCATATTCTCTTAATTGTTTGATTAAGTCAATTTCACATGCTCCTCCACCGATGAGAACTTTACCTTCTTCGATAGTAGCAGCTACTACACCTAAAGCATCGTCAAGAGCTCTTGCGATTTGTTCGGTTACGTAACGGGTACTACCTCTAAGAACAATGGATGAAGCTTTTGGATTTTCACATTCTTCAATGAAAGTTAATTCATGATCGAAGATTTTATCAAGGTATACGTGACCTGCACTACCTAATTTGTCAGCAGTTAAATCTTCAATGTCAGTTACTAATTTAGCACCAGTAGCTTTTGCGATTCTTTCAATGTCAGATTTTTTGACTCTTTTGTAGGTCATGATTCCTGCTTTTTTCAAGTAGTGTTCTGCCATGTCGTCAATACCTTTTTGACAGAATAATACATTAGCTCCAGAAGCAACAACTTGGTCTACTAAATCTTTAATCATTTCTTCTTCGTTGTTTAAGAATGATTCAAATTGTTCTGGACTGGTAATGTCAATTTTAGTATCAGTATTGATTTCTTTTAATTCAATAGGATATTTCATGATAGCAATTTTTGCATCTTCAATATCTTTAGGCATAGCTTTGGAAACAGGAGCTTTATCAATTACAATACCTTCAGCTAAGAATGAATCTTCTACAGAATCTCCGGAAACTCTTTGGATGTTAATATTTTCAATATCAGATTTTCCATCTTCTTTGATTCTTAATGCTGCTTCAACAACAAGGTCAGCTAAGTGTTCTTTTGCATAATCTGATCCTTTACCACTCATTGCAGTAATAGCTACTTTTTTAAGAGTTTCTTTATCATCAGCATCAACAGCAATACCTTCTAACAGTTCTACTGCTTTATCTGTTGCGTTTCTAAATCCTTTTACAACAACAGAGGTTGCAATTCCATCATCTAATAATTCTTCAGCTTTAGCTAATAATTCACCAGCGATTACAACAACTGATGTGGTACCGTCACCAACAATTTCTTCTTGTTTTTTAGCGGTTTCTACAAGCATTCTAGCTGCAGGTTGTGCAATATCCATTTCACTCATGATAGTTGCACCGTCATTAGTTACAGTTACGTCACCTAATGAATTAACTAACATTTTATCCATACCTTTAGGACCTAAAGTAGTTCTTACAATACCTGCTAATACTTTAGCAGCAGTGATATTCATTCTTAAAGCATCTCTTTTAGAATATCTTTCAGTTCCTTCAGGAAGGATGAAAACTGGTTGATTTGCCATTTTTTAATCACCTTTAAAAATTTTCTAATAAATATAAAACTAAGTTTTTATACATATATAATATGGATTAGAAGTTATATAAAAACATTACTTATTAAACTAACTTTAGGTGTTTTTTAATGTATGAAAAAATAATAAATGAAATCAAATTAAACTTAGGTGAAAACAAGGATTTAAATAAAAAATATCTTTCATCACAAATGGAAAAATACAAAGACCATGAATTTAATGTAGAGATTCTCAGAGAACTCTCCCGTATGATGTGGGATTGTTTAAGTGATGAAGAAAAACAGGAATTTATTGAAATATCACAAAATGAAACACCAATTATGGATATCTTAGAAGAAATATTTCCTCTTATTGAAAATGAAAAAAATGACGAGGCTCTAGATAAACTTAACAGCTTTATGCTTAATTTTTCACCCATGTTTGAAGACGATAGTATAAATGAATATCATTATTTTACAAACCATTTGGAAGAAGAAATTTTTAATGAGTATATTGGTGCTAAAAAGGATGTTAGATATATACCAAACAACCAACCTTTGCTAGATTTGTACTATGTTTATGGATTCTTATTTTTAGAGACAAAAAATTTCAACAAAGCAGAAGAATATCTTAAAAAAGCATTGAAAATCAATCCTATTTCATCAAGAATACTTCTTGAGTTATCAGAAGTCTATAAAGGACAAAGCCTCAATAAATATTTCTTTTATACAACACAGGCAATCAAATATGCATACTATCCTCAGGATATTGCAAGATGTTATAGAAATTTAGGTTTTTATTATATTGAAGCAGGAGAGTATAAAGTATCTGCCAGTTTATATAACTTCAGTATGAAATATGAGTTAAGTCCACTTGCATACAAAGAACTCCAATATTTAAAAACAAAAGGAGAAATTGTTGAATTAGAATTAAGTGAATGTTTAGAAGCACTAAATGAAAAAAATATACAAATCGATACAAATCCATTCATACTAAAAACACTACATTTACTTGCAGATAAATTTGACAAAGACCAGGCACTACCACAGGCATTATATTATTATGAACTGGAATATGATTTAACTCATAATGAGAAAATTTTAGAAAAAATTAATGAACTTAGAAAAGTAATATAATATATTAGAATATATAATATTATATAGGTGATTTTTTATGTGTTCAAGTGGAGGCCCAATGGCTGATATTGATTTGAAAAAATTAAAAACAAAAAAATACCATTGTAAAAATTGTGGAAACTCATTTAAAGGTCTTGGAAGGAAAGTTATCTGTCCGTCTTGCCAAAGTGACAATGTAGAACTTGCAGAGTAAATTTAATTTACTCTCTTTTTTATTTTTAGTGATATTATGAATATTGATTTTAAAAATGACGAAATACTATTTCTTGAAGGAGAAACTGGAATAGTGGGAATTATAAAAGTAGCATATGAAAACAAAATGTTATTTATTGCAACTCAAGATAATGAAGAAATAGTTCAATTTTTAGAATCAGATGATATTATCGCTGTTTCCAACTTTAAGAAAGATAAAAGAGCTATTAAATCACAGGCATACCTTAGCCGTGAAGAATCCTCACCACTTGTAATTTTAAATAAAGATCATCCATCAACTAAACGTCTAGAAACTGTTATATCAATCGGGGATGAAGTAAATCTAAATTGTAATATTATTCCTGGAACTCATCCTGAACAGAACGTATTGTGTTCCTGTGACAGTTTATCCGGACTTAACATAACAAAAACAGAAACTGGAATTAAATTAAATAAAGAATTTGATAATTTCACAATTGAAAAATTTTAGGTTAAAACATGTTTATTGAATCTTTTTATACTTTTTTAGGAGAATTAGTTGTCTTTTTAGCTATATTAGTCATAATATTATTTATAGCAATTTTAATATTAGGTTTTTTAATAGCTAAAAAAAATCAAATCAAGTTTCCTAGATTCATATTATTTACTGTGGATTCATTATACTTCCCGTTTAAATCAATAGCAAAATTATTAAAGCTTGATGAACACTTGATTGATGATATTGCAATTAAAGTAAGAGATGAAATAAACAAAGAAAAATTCAAATCCATTCCAGCTGAAAAAACATTAATTTTCTTACCACACTGTTTAAGACATAGAGATTGTCCTGCAACTCTTCAAAAAGATGGATTAAACTGTACTGAATGTGGATTATGTTCAATTGGAGCTATTAAAAAAAAAGCAAATCCAAAAGGATATAAATTATATATTGTTCCAGGATCAAGTTTTGTTAAAAAAATAGTCGTTGAAAACAAATTTGAAGCAGTAATTGGTGTAGCTTGCCATGAAGATTTAAATCAAATGATGATGTTATTATCTGATTTTTATCCTCAGGGAGTTTTACTTGAAAAAACAGGCTGTTTTGAGACAAAAGTAAATGTTAAAAAAGTATTTGAAAAAATTGATTCCAAATACTAGTCATAGCAAAACATGAATGATTACTACTAAAATAGTAAGAAAGATTGCTCAAAAATGGGCAAGTTTTTTAGCAAAAATTTACACCTATCCAACCCTATTTCATCCAATAGCAATACAGCATAAGGAAGGGCATTTTAAAAGTAATGTGTAGTTTTTAAATAACATATTCAGTTCTATTATTTTTATTGAACATACATTAAAAATAACACAATATCAACTCATTGAAGTGTGAAATGGTCTAGGCCATGATAAATTAAAATAAATTGAAGGTGCAGTTGCACCACCTAAAATTTAACTTCAACTTCTTGGATTTCAACACCTTGGCTTACCGGATATCTGTGATACCCATCATAACCATCTTCACCATTGCCCCATTCACTCCATTTCCACTCACCATCCATGTAGAAATAGGCACGGGACATATAAGAGTCTTTGTAAACTGATTCACCGTTTTTATATAGGTGCACCTCAAATCCACCTACTGAACCACCCATCCACTTTTCTGCTTCTACAGTGTATTCCCCAACGGTTTCCGTATAGGTCTTGTCATATTCGGGTAATTCTACCGTTATAGTGTCTGGTGTAACAGAATTCTTTTCATCAGAGATTGTGTCATTAGTTATATCAGCATCATCTTGTTTATTCATACTTGGCATTAAAACAAGAATGCCAGCTAAAAGAATTATAATGACCACAAGCAATCCAATTATTACAATTTTATTGTTTTCCATTTTAACGACCTCTCATTAAGTATGATAACATCCGGCATTTGAATCATAAGGAACATACAATCCTGCATTTTGTCCATCAATTGTTTGAGGAATATAATGCCAGTTATTTGCTATTGCATCTTCACGGGTAGTGCCCAATGAATCGACTGCCGGCCCATACTCCGGATAATATGAATATCCATCTTCGCTTAAACCTGATACTGAATCAAAATTACTAGTTTTCTTTTCACTAACAGTTTTGGTTGATACCTTTTTAACTTTAATATTATCTGAAAGAGAACTAGCAGCATATTTGCCTTTACCATCAAATGTGCATTCAACAGAGTATTTTCCTTTTTCTTCAACTTTTAATTTAGCTTTTCCTTTATCATTAGTTGTAACATCCTCCTCAATTGTAATTCCATCTTCATCAGTGAGTTTTATATTGATTGTTGCATCGGGCAATCCAATACCATGAGTATCTGTTAATACAACAACTAACTTACCCCCTTCATCAATTGTTTTATCTACAATTGCTAATTTGGATTCTTCTTTAAATGTGGGAAGTGCAAACATTGCAACACAAATGATGAGGATTACGATAATCACAGATAATACAACAATTATACTTTTTTGTTTATTCATAATAGTCTCCAAATACTAATCATCAAAATACTTTATAAACTCCAAAGATTCAGGAGTTTGTTCAAATTCTTTTATAAAATCCTGTAAATCTTTTATAAACTCTTTTTTTCTAAGATTTACATCTTTAATTTGAGAATAATCTTTTTTTACAGATATTGACATTAAAATATCATCAGTTTCAAGAGTGATTTCAGGATATAAATCCTCAAGAAAATCCTCCATAATTATCCTCTTCCAAGTTCTTGGTGTGCTCTTGCAAGATGTCCTGCTGCTAGAGCTCCTACGAGAGATAATTCTCCTGCAAGAACAGTACATGCAACAATTTCTGCAAATTCACGTGCTTTACCAGAACCTGCAACACCAAGGATTTCTAATCCTTCATGAGCAACTTCAAGACTTGTTCCTCCACCAACAGTAGCTACTGGTAAATCAGGTAAGTTAACTGAGAAATATAAATCTCCGTTTCTGTTTTCTGCTGTTGTAATACCTAATGAACCCTCAGCAACATGCGCAGGGTCTTGACCGGTTGCTAAAAATAAAGCTGCAACCATATTTGCATAATGAGCGTTAAAACCCATACTTCCTGCTGCTGCAGAACCAATCAAGTTTTTAGCAGTGTTAACTTCAACAATAGCTTCAGCAGTAGTTTTTAATTTTTTTGCAACAATGTCTTTTGGTATTAATATATCTGCTACTACACTTTTTCCCCTTCCTTCAACAAGGTTAATAGCAGCTGGTTTTTTATCAACACAGACATTACCACTTAATGCAATGTGAACAGCACTTGTATCTTGTGCTAATTTGTCTAATATTTTTTCAGAAGCAATGGTTACCATATTCATACCCATACTGTCCCCAGTTGAGAAAACAAATCTTGGATAAACATAGCTTCCAACAATTAAAATAGGATCAATTTTAATTAATTTACCGTGAGAAGTTGTACTCTCAGCAATTTCTTTTAATTCATCGAAATTATCAATAAACCATTGTTTGATTGTCAATGCATCACTAACAGATTCACATTTAATAGCTGGTGCACGAGTCATAATATCTGATGTTACTCTTGCATTAGCACCACCTGATGCAGTAATTGTTGATGCTCCTCTATTAATTGAAGCTACAAGAGCTCCTTCAGAGGTAGCTAATGGTACAAACACTTCACGATTACAGTATTCTCCATTAACTTTTAAAGGCCCTGCAATACCCATTGGAAGTTGTAATACTCCAATTGAGTTTTCAATATTACGAGCAGATGCTCTTTCCATATCCAAAGTGTAATTACCAATATTATCTAATTTAATAGAGTATTTTTGTTCTAAAAATTCTCTTCTAATATCGGTTGCTTGTTTTGGTGAAACTTCACTGTCTACCTGATAGAGTTTCATTTCACCATTTAATAATTTATCAATAATTTCTTGGTTTGACATTACATTACCTTTTTGAGTAGATTTACAATTTGAGATGGTTTTTCAGCCACTTCAACACCAGCTTCGTTTAAAGCTTTAGTTTTACTTGCAACAGTACCGGAGTTTCCTTGAATAATAGCTCCAGCGTGTCCCATTCTTTTACCCGGTGGTGCAGTTCTTCCTGCAATGTAAGAAACAACAGGTTTTGTCATTTCTTCAGCGATGAATTTTCCAGCTCTTTCTTCAGCAGTTCCTCCAATCTCACCAATTAAAACAACAGCGTCAGTATTTTCATCTTTTTCAAATCTTGTTAAGATATCAACGTAATTATCTCCGGTAACTGGGTCTCCACCAATACCCACAGCAGTACTTTGACCAATACCTGCATTAGTAAGCTCACTAGCTATTTCATAGGTTAATGTACCACTTCTTGAGATTAAACCAACATTTCCTTCTGAGAAAATGTGAGTTGGCATAATACCTAATTTACCAACACCTGGAGAAATAATTCCCGGAGTGTTTGGACCAATGATTGTGGTATTCATTTGTTTTGCATATGCCATAATTTTCATACTGTCATGAACAGGAATATGTTCAGAAATAATAACAACCAAGTCTAAGTGTCTTATTGCTTCAAAAGCAGCATCTTTTGCGAATCTTGCAGGAACAAAGATAATTGAAGCATTAATATCAGTTTCTTCTTTTGCTTCTTCAATTGAATTGAAAATTGGAACTTGGTCTAAAAACATTTGACCACCCTTACCAGGGGTAATTCCTGCAACAATCTTAGTATTGTAATTTAACATTTGTTCAGTGTGAAATGAACCTTGTTTACCAGTTATTCCTTGAACTAAACATTTTGTATCTTTATTTAATAAAATCATGATTAATAACTCCTATTTTAATATCCTAGTTTTATTTTCAAATGGAACAGCCAAATCAATAACATTTCCATTCATAAATGCAGTAGCGGAAAATATCACACTACCAGGCAACACATTGCATGTTGTTCCTCTTTTAACTAAATAAACATTTTTATTTCCAAGCGCAGCTCCAATCATTGCACTAGCGATTATACCAACAGATTCTATATTCTCAACAGTGGCCACAACCACAGGATCATCTGTTTCTGGTGAGACATAACCTACACCAGGTATTTCTCTTATTTTAGGTTCAATATAATCGGAAACATCAGTTAAATCTTTCATACCTTTAGCAGCATCAATAGCTGAATTAGCAGCATCCGCAACAAAGGATTCTCCACCATATGTATCAAAACCTAAAACAATAGCATCAGGATATCTATCTTGCCTGATATTTGCTTCAGCATAAGAAATTCCTTCACCCGCTTCTTCAGGGGTTGATGAAATTCCGGATAAATCACCTAAATTTTCTGCACTTTCTTTTAAAACATTAACTATACCTTCATTAACAACTTCAAGTAAATCATCTTCAACAAATGCACTTACAACAACGTCATCTCCTGTGACATTAGTTAAAGCTACATCTCTTGCACCTAATTCCTTGACTTTATAAAGGTTTTTTTCAATAGTTTCGACTAGCATAGTACTACAAGATACATCATTTTTAGATATATCTGCACCTATAGCTATAATTTTCAAATTAACACCTTGAATAATTGATTTTTAAAATAAATAAAATATTATATTTTATTGGTATATTATTTGTTATTTAATTTATTTAAGTATTATTTTTTTAATCCTCAATTTAGTAAGAAAATAACCAATATTTGATAAAAATAATAAAAAAATAGTGTAGAAAAAAAGAGAATTATATTTTATCTCTAACTTTCATACTAATTCCAAAACCTTTAGGTAAATCCAAGACAGACCATTCACCATCAAGCTGGTTCATAATACTTTTAATAACAGTAAATCATAATGTTGTTGATTTATGAATATCAACAGATTCTGGAAGTCCAACACCATCATCCCAAACATCCAATGCATAAATTCCATCTTCATAGGTGAATTTTACATAGAAATTACCTTTACCACCATTAAAAGCATGAGTAATTGCATTTAAACCTAGTTCATTTAAAACTAAACCCATAGGAATAGCTTTATCCATATGTAAGTTGCAGGATTGAATATCTAAATTCAATTTAATATTTGAATCATATGCTTTGAATAGGTTTTCAACACTAAGAGCAATGTATTCTGAAGTTTCAACATTTGCAAAATCAACAGAATTATAAACTTGCTGATGAATTGTAGCCATGGATGAGATCCTATTTCTTGTTTTCTTCAAAATACGTTCATAATCACCATCATTGAATTTCAATTCCAAATTAATTAGACTTAAAATAATCTGCAAGTTATTTTTTACTCAATGGTGGATTTCTTTTAATAGGATTTTTTGATTGTTAATGGAAATTTCCAAATCTTTTTCCTTTTCCAAGTCCAAAGTAACATCTTTAACACCCATAAGAGACATTTCATGAGTATTATCAGAGTAGTTTTCTAAAAATAAGAACAAATATTGTGTTTTTTCATAGAAAGGAGATTTATATTCAACAACTCTTTCAATAGCTCCAACACTATGAGCTTTAAATTCTTCAATGAGAATTTTATCCGCACTATTTACAATATTTTTTCTTAAATCAGTTAATAATTCCTTAACACTTCTTTTAGGGACTTTTAAGATATCATAAATGTCATCACTTACAACATATTCTCCACTTGAACTTTTAATAATGGTACCTACACCTAATTTCATATCCAATTCTGTTAATAACTTATTTGATAAAAATGCATCTTCAGTATTAAGCTCATCAGATAAATCAATCATATAAATTGCTTTTTGTGTAACTGTACCAAAGTTATTTAAATTTTTAGAATAGATTTTTAAAGTCTTCTTTTTGTTATTTTGAGTGATTATATGAATAATTTCACTTGCATCAGTCGAACAATTTATAACCCCATCATATAATTTTTTATCTTCAGGAACAATCAAATCATAAAGAATATCCTGTTTATAGTCGTCCAAATGTTTTTCTGTTTCTAATAAGTCATATACATTAGGATTCCATATATAATTATCCCAGACATCTTTAATATAAAAATAAACATCATTACAGGTTACAACATCACTTTGGGATTTAAGTAGAGGGTCTGTTGTATTATTAACAAAAATCAATAAATTACCATCATCATAAACAATTTCTATAAATACATATTTAATATAATTTTCAAAATCCTGAAGGTAAATATGCAAGGTTTTTTCTATCAAAATTGACAATATACCCCATTTTTATCCCCATATGGTAAAATTTCAATTAAACAAATGAATAATATTTTAAGATATAAAATACAATTCACTAATCCCCCATTATTATATTGTTTAGTTTTATCCAGTAAATAAATGTTTTTATATTAAAATTGCAAATATCTCTGAAAATTATATATGAATACTAAAAAACGCAATACAATTACTTAATTTAAGATAAAAATTTACATATAATAAATATTTAATAATGTAAAAAACAAAACAGATAACCAATGTATTCTCAAACAAAAATTGCAATTCCAATATTTCAAAAGGATTGTGAAAATGTAATTAAAGTAGCTAAAGACTGTATAAACAAAGGAGCAGACGTATTAGAGTTTAGAATAGATGCTCTTGAAAATCCTGAAATCTCTGAAATTAAAAAGACAATAGAAGAGATTAATTTTCCAATGATTGCAACCAATAGAATAAGCACAGAAGGCGGATCGTTTAAGGGAACAGAAGAAGAAAGATTCGTAATATTATATGAATGCTGTGATTTAGTTGATTATGTGGATATTGAACTTCAAAGTAATGATGAATACATTAAAAAAATCCACGATACTGGTGTTACAACAATTGTTTCTTACCATGATTTTGAAAAAACACCAAAATTAAGTGAAATAACCTATATTGTTGAAAAGGAACAAAAATTAGGAGATATTGCTAAAGTTGCATTTATGCCACAAGATCTTGATGATACATTAACAATATTAGCTGTTCTTTCCCACTGTGAAGATACAATTGCAATTTCTATGGGAGATTTAGGAAGTTATACAAGAGTTATGGCTTCAAAATTCAACTCACCAATTACATTTGCTGCTGGAACTGATGTAACTGCTCCAGGACAAATTGATATTGAAACAATGAAATCCTTACTTACTATGGATTTAAACATAATGGATGAATAATTTCCATTTTTCTTTTTTTTAGGCTTTGTAGAAATCCTATTTGATTTTTGCAAAAATTTTTTAATAATTCTATTTTTTTATATTTTTGCTTTAATTTTGTTAAAAACATTTGAAAAGTTTGTAATCTAATTTTACAGTTGAAATTACACATTGATTAAAAAAATAAGCTTCATATAACTATATATAGTAAAATGGAGAATAAATATTAATATGAACACTGAAAATACTCATTCTCCAAATTGTATTTTGTTTT
>JAQXTL010000014.1 GCA_029219465.1 Methanobacteriaceae archaeon
TTCAAAAAACAATGCCAAAATCAAGAAAACGAACATTCAAGACTAAACGAGGCGTTTTAAAACGAATCTATCGCAGGGATCTCATTTGGAATGACAATCGCAAAAAGGATTTTGAAAATCAACAAAGTTTTTGAAAGAGTCATAAAAAATAATTAAAAAAAAAAGAATAAAAATACCAAAAAATTAGATATTTCCCAAATAAACATTTTTAATTCCCTTATCCATAGCAATTTCTTTTGCCTTGAACAATATTTCAGGATTTGTAGGTGAAATATCATTCATTTTATAATAAGGAAATGCTCTTGAAAAATGAACAGGGACATTTTCATCCAATTCATTTACAACAAAATCACATAATGCATTAATTTCATCAACAGAATCATTGTAGTCATTGATTATGAGATTTGTAATTTCAAGGTGTTTACCTGCAAGATAAATACTTCTTAAATTATCTAAAATAACATCCAAATCCGCTCCACAGACTTTTTTATAAAAATCATCGGACATGGATTTCAAGTCTATATTAAATGCATCAACAAAACCTAAAACTTCCTGAAGAGACTTGTTTGAAAAGTATCCATTACTTACATAGATGACTTTAAGATTTTTCTGCTTTGCAAGTAGAGAAGTTTTCTTGTTGAATGGTAAGTGTATAGTAGGTTCGTTATACGTCCAAGCAATAGACTTACAATCATACTTAAGTGCATTTTCCACAATTGCTTCTGGCGTTATTTTAACACCTCTTGAATAGTCACCATATTCATGAGAAATCATATAGTTCTGACAGTGTAAACATATCATATTACACCCAAAACCACCAATTGAATATGTTAAAGTCCCTGATAAAAATTTATTTAACGGCTTTTTTTCAATAGGATCAGGGCTTAGTGATGAAACAATACCATAGGATTCATCAAATAGTTCTCCATTGACATTTTTATGTTGACGACAAACTCCAAAACTTCCATCAGCTATTTTACAGTAGTTAGCACAGATTTCACATCTGATTTTTTGTGTCTTGGAACTTTTTTTATATAAATCATTATTCACTAACATAGTGTTCATAACCCTTATTTTTAATTTTATCAACAAAACCATTTTCCAAGGTAATTTCAACAACATCACTGTCAGTTACCTCGCCAATAACCTTATAATCAATAGGTAATTTCTCTAAATCGTCTTTAGATATTGTAAAAAGCAATTCAAAATCTTCACCAACATGAAGAATTAAATCAAGATAATCCAAGTCAAGCCCATTAGCCATGTTTTTATACTCATCACTAATGTCTAATAACTCTTCATAAATCATAAAACCAAAATTATCCTTTTTAATCTCATATAATTCACTTGCAAGCCCGTCAGTAATATCAGTAGCAGATGTTGCTCCATAATCCTTTAGAATTTGTCCTTCTTTAATTCTGGCCTTTGGTTTAAGAGCTTTTTCAACATAAATATTATCTAAAGTTTCAAGCTCAAAACCTAGTGCAGCAAGACCTATATCACCTGTAATAGCTACTAAATCCCCTTGTTTATAGGTATTTTTCATCAAAGGCTTATCACAGGTTCCAAGAGCAGTACCTGAGATTATAATTTCTGATGCTTCATTGGTATCTCCTCCAATAAGAGGAATTGAATAGTAATCACATGCCTTAAAAACACCATCAATTATTTGTTTAAAGCTGTCAACTTCCAAATCTTTTGGAATAGCTATTGAGAGTAAAAATCCCAAAGGTTCAGCACCCATAGCTGCCAAATCACTTACATTTACTGTAACTGCCTTAAATCCCATATCAAAATAAGACATATTTTTTGGAAAATGTCTTGACTGAATAAGCATGTCACATGTTGAAATTAAGTTTAAATCTAAAAAAGGAGTAACTGCAGTATCATCTGGCGTGATTTTCTTTGAATTAGCTATAATATACTTAACCAATTCTTTTTCACCAATATCTGAGACTTTAAGAGTCATAAATATTAGTATAATTTTTAAAATAAATAAGTTTTAGCAAAAAAAGTAAATGTTTCAGAAATTATAAGTTTTCTGAAACTCTGTCTTTAATAATCTCATACATACGTTTGTCGACACCAAGAGGATCGGTTAAAACAATCTCACCGTCAAATTCAAACTCCTCTTCATCTTCATCATGATGGTGATGATGATGTCCGTGATGGTGTCCATGATCGTGATGATGGTGGTGATGACCATGACAGTCTTCTTCATCAAAATCACTTTCAATACCAAGTAATCCTGGAATATCTCTTTTAGTATGTAATCCGTGAGCAACAAATACAGGAACAACGATTATTTTTTCTAAATCGTTTTCTGAAGTTAATTTTTTAATTGTTTCAGGTATTCCTGGTTTTCTGATTTCCATAAATCCATATTCAACTGGCATGTCTGGAAATTCTTCAACATACATTTCTTTATAAGCTTTAATTACTTCTTCACCGTCATCTAATCTGGAACCGTGGCTTAAAAGTAAAATTCCTGTTTTTTTATCAGCCATAATATCATCTTTTTAATTTAAAATTAAATTTTGTTAAGTTATCTTGAAAAAATTTTTTTTCAAAAAAAATATTGAAGCTAACAAGCTTCATTAATCATTGAAATTAAAATGTCAATTAATATATCATCCGCTTTAATAGGTTCTGGATAGAGAATTTCACCATCAAACTCAACAGGAGTTAAATCATGAGTGTGGTCATGTCCGTGGTCATGACTATGTTCATGATGATGTTCGTGAGTATGTTCATGGTCATCCAAGAATCCTAAAATATGAGGAATATCGTGAGTTGTGTGCATTCCCGGAGCAATAAATACAGGAACAACAACTAATCTTTCTAATTGATTCTCATCGACTAATTTATTAATTGATTCTGGTATGCTAGGACCGCATAATTCCATAAATCCAAAACTGGAAGGTAATTCACAGGTTTTTTCAAATTTATTATATAATGCAGTAGCAAACTCTTTATTATAATGTAATCTAGAACCATGAGTTACAAGTAAAATACCTGTTTTTGCATCATCATCCAATTTAGATTCAGATAATGCCTCATTGATTCTTTTATCAATAATATCTAAAAGTTCATCACGAGGTCCGATTGAAGATAATAATTTAATTTCACCATCAAAATCAACATCATCAGCAATTGACAAATAATGTTCTTCAGGGTAATTTCCATCAGGACATCTCGGATCAACTTCCAAAGAATCAAGACCTAATAATTGAGGAATATCAATATTAGTATGAATTCCCGGAGCTAAGAATACTGGAAGTGCAATAATTTTATCCAAATCATCAACTTGATTTTTCAATACTTCAACTGCACCAGCAATAGTAGGCTCAGATACTTTCATATATCCGATTTCAGCAGCTAAACCAGTTGCTTTAATGAATTTTTCTTTAATTTCAACGAAAACTTCTTCAGCGAAAGGTAAAGTACTGCCGTGACTTACTAAGATGACACCAGTATTATTTAACAACTTTGAATTTATATCCATAGGAAATAACTCCGTCTTCTCCATCCTCTCTTATTTTTCTAAATACCATTTCTACGTCATCGCCGATTTCAATATTATCGACATCACAATCAACAAGTTGTGAAGTTAATTTTGCACCTTCTTCAAGTTCAATAACAGCTACTACATAAGGAGCTAAGTTTTTGAAATCATCTGGTGCGGATCTAATTACTGAGTAAGTGTAAATTTTACCTTTTCCTGAGAATTGGAAAGGTTCAAGGTCACCTTTTCTCCTACAGTTAGGACAAACTACACGAGATGGGAAAAATAATTCTCCACAGGTGTTACATTTAGTTCCAATAAGGTTGTATCTTTGTTGAATATGACGCCATGTTCTTACAGTATCTGACATGAGAAAATCCTCCATAAATATTAATTAAATATAATTTATATTAATTAATATAAATAAGTATTTTTTTTATTACTAAATTAAACTATTTTTAGAAAAAGTAATAATTTTTGTGCAAAATCACCTAATCACACTTTGAAAATTAATTTATTAATTTTTTAATAAATTTTTAAAAATGAAAATTGACTCTAAAGGAAATTTAATTATAGGAACAACGGCTATTTTAATTGTAGCCTTATTATTGATTTGTATTTTTGTTATAAGCTGCATAAATTACATTCAAAATGAAAATATTGATTCCGTGCAAAATGATAATTTCAAATATCTCATTGATGATTACACTCAAAACCTTGAAATTAGCCAAAGAGATGCAATAGCTAAAGCAACTCAAAAAATTTTCAATGGTCTTCATATCTTTAACAGTGAAAATCAGATTAAAAAAAATTTAAACGAAATTTTAGATGAAAAAAACAAAGAATATGAAGAAAAATATGGTGTAAAAATTACATCAGAAGTATTGTCTGTTGAAAACACTGATTCTGCCTGGAAAATATTATTTAAAACCAGATTGAACGTTCAAAAAGACAATGAGAAATTTTCTAAAATTATTGAAAAAAATGCCACAATTGAAGGTTTAAGAGACCCTCTTCCACTTGCAAAATTAACAATAGCTTCTGGAATACTCACATACGATGATAAAATTCACTATCAGGAAGGTTTGTCAGCTTACATGTTATTACATCAGTTTGATTCACCAGAATCCTATATTGAAGCAACTGCACCATTATACATTAAAAAATGTCCATATGACCCATATATTCATCATGGAGACCCAGGTGTTCTTGATGATTGTCTAAAACAAGGATATTTTCATGAAAGTGCTGATGGGAGCTGTTATTTATGTAGATTAGAAGGAAAAGGAAAATGTCCTCATTATGGTTTTGAAGTTTTTATTCAAACTCACACTCCTCTAAAAAATGAGTCACTGTCATGTTCTGACCATGTTGTGTTTGCTGATCACTACAACGGACAAAAAATTGATCCTGATGACTGGAATAGCTTAATTTTAGATTCATCTCACCAGAAAAAATACGGGTTGGATAAAAATGATAGATGATAAAGGAAGCATTACAATAGAACTTTGTGTAGTTTTAGTAGTAATTTTACTGATTCTTGGCGTTGTTTTAAGCTCTTTTGAAAATACAAATGACAAGATAATTAAACTGCAGGAAAAAGAAAATATTGAAATTTTAACATCTGAATTTGTTGACAATTTAATCAATAACCAAGGAGTACCTGAAAACTGGTTTGAGTATGAAAAGGCAACTCCAGGACTTGCAATTGTAAATGAAAATGGTGAAATTATACCAAACAGTGTTTCATACCAAAAATTAATTTCACTTGGTAAAAACTACAAACAGTTCATAGATAAACAGCAATTCAACTCAAAACTTCACTCATCAATGGAATTAATTCCAAACAAGAGGACCATTTCAAGTGTAAAAATTGGTTCTCAAAGTGATTCAAATAACATTTACTCCGTTAACAGACTCGTTAAATGTGATTATTATAAAAAATATGTCATAAAAGATTTTCAAAACGAAGGAAAATGCAACCAGCAACATAAAGGAGAATATAGCTGCAATTATTTTAAGATATTTAAATCAAATCTTAAAAGCTCAGATTATTATCTATTAATTGATTCAGATGAAAAATATGATTTAAAATACATTATTGATACAACACAATCTAAAAATAAAAATTGGAAACTTGCACTCTCAGATACAATTTATCTAAATGACAAGATTAATTTTTATGATGATAGTGATGCAATTGTATTTGTTCACTTTGATAAAGCAAATGCAAAGGCTGTTCTTGTAAATGTATCTAAAAATTTTGATAAAAATTATTTAAAATATGATTATTTTAGAACAAACGAATGTCAGTTTATTCTAAAAGTATGGTTTTAGATAAAAATGGATAATATAAACAAGGATACAGAAATTAAAATCAAACTGGAGATTAAATCTGTTACACTAGCTGAAACTGGAATTACAATATTATCCGGATCTAAATTACGATTATATGAGATTGCTGAGATATAATAAACAACAAATACCATTATTGAAACGAGAATAATTCCTGAAATTAAACTAATAGGAATAATTTTATCAAAACCAACACCAATTGTTCCAAATGAAATTGATGATGCCTCAGCAAGAATTCCAATCAACGGAAATACAATAATAGCTAAAACAAAGCAGATTTTGAAATCATTAACTGCTTCTCCTTTCGGTCTTGATAGTGGTTCTACCAAACCAGAGTGAAGACCGGAAGATAGTTTAGCACCTAAAATACTAATTAAACTTCCACTTTCTCCTGAAAAGAGAGGTATTAATGTAAGTAAACTAGGATTTGTAAGTAATGTTTCAACTGAACTATTCAAAATTCCTCCAGCTGAACCTCCTAAAAAGGAACATAAGAGCAATATTGGAGTAGATTGTTTTAAAATGGTTTTACTTTCATCAGACAATCTGTAACAATGAATAAATCCTATTGAAATAGCAATTAACATTACAATAAAAATTATATCCTTAAATATTAAATTAAAATTAATTGCATGAAGAATAAAAATTGAAGCAATAATAGCTGGAAGGGTAAATAAATCTCCAAATCCTGCAATAATTGGACTTGTGACATTATCTGGGTCCCAACCGTTTTCAAAGCTTTTAAATGATATAAACATTGTAATTGGAAGCATTATTAAATTTGAAATAATACCTGCAATTACACAGATTAAAATAAAGTCAATTAAATCCATTGATGGGCAGTGTAATATTAAACAGAATAGTTTACCTACAATACCCAAAAATACTGATAAAATCAAGGTCAATACAAATGAAGAGAATATATTATAATTTAAATATTCTGAAAATTCAAACTCAGGAGATATTAACCCGATATGTAAACTGGTAGATAATCTTGAAGCAAAAGAGCCAAAAATATTTCCTCTCATTCCAATAGCACCAGGAATAACAACTAATAAACCTGGAAATGTTTCAAGGAAAAAGGTCATTCTACCTAATATAATACCTGCTATTAAATCTCCAGCAGCACAAATTAAAAGAGCGATTAATCCTTCTTTTATTACATGATTATTTACATCGTAAAAATTAGATGCGCGGGTAGATAGTGAAGTGCGAATCTTCTTCTGTTGATCCTTCATAAATATCACTACCCATAATCATTTTAATCACTCTTCGTCTTCTAATTCTTCTGGAATGTCTTCAAATGAGCAAGCACCTGAAGCAAGTTTTTCTAATAATTCAGCACCTTCATCAGTACCTTTTAAAATTAATACATCGTTAGCTAAAAGCATGGTGTTTTTATCAGGACCATAAATCCAGGATACACCTCTTCTAATAGCAATTACTCTCATACCTGTACGGTTTACTAAAAGTAAATCACCTAAAGTATTATTTGCTAATTCTGATGAATCATCAATTGTGACTCTAACAATACTTTTATCAGATTCTTCCATTACCATTTTAAATACTGGATGTGGTTTAAAACCAGTTATTACTAAATCAGCTAAATCTTTTGCAGCATTTGCCATTGATTCTGCAGCTTCTGCAATTTCAATTAAAGCAGTTAATTTTTCAGCATCCTCATATGAACGTGCTGCTACCAATGATTCTTTTTTAATCTCATAGTTCATTGCATTGACTTCATTTTCAAGTGTAATAACTTCTTCTGCAGCTGCTTTACTGTTAAATAAAACTGCAGAATATGCTAAGTCGACCATAAGTTCCGACATATTTTTCATTTCTATTAAAAGATTTTTAATTGACAATTACAAGACCTCTAAATATCATTTGGATTATTTTTTAATAAACAAGCCCTTCTAAGTTTTAATAATGATTTTTTCTTTGATTTTAAATCTTCAACATCTTCCAAGATGTTTTCTAAAGGTTGACGTAGGCATTCAACACTTTCTTTATCATGTAACCAAAGACAATTCTTACAATTCCAAATACCTTTACCTTTAATCCATTCTCCACCGGTTGAAGAATCTCCACACGGATAAAATGGACAGTAACAGAAATCACAATACTGTCCGTCATAGTGACATGGATAATATTCACATTCTCTATTTGGACCGTGTGCAATTTCGCCATTTAAGAATTTTTCATAATGATTTTGTGACAATTCATGAATGTTAAATCTAATTACATATCCTCTAGGTGTTACAAGTTTTCCTTCTTGAACATAAGTCAAATCATTTCCAACGATTAATGTGCAGGACATATTGACAATATCTTCAGTTAAATCCTTAACTTTGACAATAGTTGTTTTTGGTGGTTCATAGGTACTATCAATAATACCAATTAATGTATCTTCACCTTTAATATCTAAAACACATTGTTTAAACCTTCTAAAAGGTTCTTTACGTGTTTTACTTATAGGATTATAAATTGCAATAATTAAATTAGCTTTAAGAGCATATTCCAACTTTTTTTCAATTTCTGAAAGTGGAGTTAAAATATTACTTAAACTAATAGCTGCAAAGTCATTTAAAGGAGCTCCCAAATGACTGGAAGCATAATTAAGAGCAGAAACACCAGGATAGACTTTTATTTCAACATCATCATATTTGCTGACAATTTGATATAAAACATTGGCCATTCCAAAGACTCCAGGGTCTCCAGAACTGATTAGAGAAACTGTTTTACCTTCTAAGCTTTTTTGAATAGCAAATTCAGCTCTAGCTATTTCATCGCCCATTCCTTTTTTAATGACTTCCTTATCTTGAATTAAGTCTTCAATTTGGTTAATATATTTTTTATAACCAATAACAACATCAGACTCTTCAATAGCCTTGAGGGCTCCTAAAGTCATATTTTCTCTATTTTGACCAATACCGATTACATTAATCATTTATATCCCTTAATATAGTTTCAACACTGAAGTTATTACCATAGCTCTTGTATCAGCTTTAATTCCGCTTTCCACATGGTGTGCAGGAGCAGTAGCTATAATCTTATAAGACGGATCTTGACTGATAATAATTTGTCCTGAAGTTGAGTTAGGAGAAGCATAACCTAAAGCTTCGATAGTTACAGTAATATTATCATTGCTTTTATCATCACGGGTAGTGATGTTCATTGAATCAACATTAACCCCATCGACATTCGACAGGTTTTGCATCTGTATTGCAACATCTTTTTTATTAGTAATATTAATTGGAGTTGGATCTTTGATTAAAGCCTCATTAACAGTTTCTGGATTGAATATTGAAGATATCTTTTGTATTTGCATATCTATTAATCCCGGAATATTAGGTGCTTCAGCAGTAACAATTGTATATGAACTGACAAGACCTACTTCAAAGAATATAACAAATAAAACAACTATTAAAATAATTCTAACAAATTTATTCGCCATTTTATCACAATCATTATTTTAACTTATAATGAAATAGTTTTTATTTTTAATATATAATAAAGATAACTAATTAAATAAAGATTATAAGGAAAAATAAAAATTTTAAAAAAAAATTCTCAAAGTTTATTAATATAGAAAATTAAAATTTTAACTAATATGTCAACTAATAAAATTCTATTAAAATTTGCAAAAAAAGGAATCAACCTATCACCTGAAGCATATGAAAATGTCATGAATGCTGAAGATCCTTTAAACTATGCATCATCATTAATTGTTAAATTAAAAAGTGACAAATTCTCATCAAAAGACTTGGTATCTGTTAGTGGTGAAATGATTGATGAGATTAATGGTGTTAAAAAACAAGAACCTGTTAATCAAAAAACATTAACACCAGAAGAAACTCCTGAACCTGAAATAAAAAAAGAAGTAAAAACAATACCTAAAACACCAGAAGTTAAAAAAGAAGTTGACACTCCAAAAGAAATAACAAAAACACCTGAAACACCAAAAGATGCTGAAACACAAACACCACCTAAAAAAGCAAGTATTGATGATTTAAAAAAGGAAAGTGATACTCCTGAAAAATACATCAACAAGGAAATTTTAGAAGCATCTGAAACTATTAAAGATGAAAAAATTAAATTCAAAAGAAATCAGCAAAAAACCAATGTTACTTATGATTTTAAAATCATACAGGATACTTCTAAAAAATCATATACAAGCGGAGAGCTTGAAAACCTCATTTCATACTTTAAAAGCAGATATGAAAAACTAGCTAATATCCTATCAAAAAGACCTGAACTTAGAAACTATACTAAAGTTGCAGATATTGATGATTCACAGGAAAATTTATCTTTAATTTTAATGGTTCGTGAAATAAGAACCAGTAAAAATGGACACAAAATCATTGAATTTGAAGATGATACTGGAACAATTTCAATTTTATTCTCACACAATAATGAAGAGTTGTTTGCAGAAGCTGAAAAACTTGTAAAAGATGAAGTTGTCGGTGTTATTGCAAATAAAAGTGATGATAAAGGATTTGCTTTTGGTCAGCAAATTATCGATCCAGGTGTTTTAAGAATTCCTGATAAAGAAATGGACTTTGGAATAGTATTTTTGTCTGATGTTCACATTGGAAGTTTAACATTCCTTGAAGAGGCTTTCCAAAGATTTATTGACTGGATCAACTGTGAATTTGGTTCTGAAGAACAAAGAAGAATTGCAGAAGACGTTAAGTATCTTGTAATTGGTGGAGATATTGTGGATGGTATTGGTGTATATCCAAACCAAGACAAAGAATTAGCAATTAAAGATATTACAGAACAATATAACGAAGCTGCTAGACTTTTAGGAAACATCAGAAGTGATATTAAAATTATTATTGCTCCTGGAAACCACGACGCATCTAGAGTGGCAGAACCACAGCCTGCTGTACCTGAAGAATATGCAAAAGCACTCTATGAGCTTGACAATGTAGAATTTATTTCAAATCCAGGTGTAGTGTCTCTTGATGGAATTAATGTTTTAATTTACCACGGACGTAGTTTTGACGATTTGGTAATGGCTGTAAAAGAGTTTACTCACGAAAGAAATGATTTGTTAATGGAAGAATTATTAAAGAAAAGACACTTAGCTCCAATTTACGGAGAAAGAACACCATTAGCATCAGAACTTGAAGATTATTTAGTAATTGATGAAGTGCCAGATATATTCCATACAGGTCACGTTCACATTAACACTTATAGAAAATTCAAAGGTATTCATTTAATTAATTCAGGAACATTCCAGACTCAAACTGAGTTCCAGAAAATTTATAACATTGAACCAACCCCTGCAGAAGTTCCTGTAATTCATAAAGGAAAATATAAGCACTTAAAATTTGTTTAAGAGGTATTTCAAATGAAAAAACATATTAACGAAATCATTAATGTTTCAAATGAAATTTATAACAAAGGATTAGTTTCTGGAAAAGCTGGAAACATCAGTAAAAGAATTAAAGCAAGTACTGGAGATATTGTTGCTATTACTCCAACTTTAAAATCATTATCTGATTTAAGAGAAGAAGATATTGTATTAGTCGATATGGATGGTAATTTATTAACAAAAGGAAAACCATCTTCTGAAGTTGGAATGCATTTAGAAATCTACAAAAAAAGAGACGATGTGAATGCAATCGTTCATACTCACTCAACTTATGCAACAGGATTTGCTTTTTCTAATAAAAATCTCAAAAGACTAGAAGGTTTTGGAGAAATAAAAAATCCATATGTAGCTTCAATTGAATATGCTAAACCTGGAACTGTAGAATTAGCTAAAAATGCTGGTGAAGACATAAAAAATGAAGATGTGTTAATTTTAAAAAATCATGGTGTAATTTGCGTTAGTGATGATTTGAATGAAGCAAAGTTATTAGCAGTTTTCGTTGAAGAAAGTGCTAAAACTCAGTTTGTAACTTATATGTTAAATTCAGTAGAAGATTAGAATGTATCTTCATCTGAAACATTATCATTATTTTTTCTTGATTCCATTCCTTCATTAATCATTTTGAGGATTAAACCGGATAATGTGACATCTTCGTCAATAGCTACTTTTTTTAATTCTTTTTTTAAATCAACGGGAAGATTTATAGTTGTTCTACTTACATCTGACATAATATATAATTCCTTTTAATAATAATATATATTTTTCTATTACGAAAAAGGGCATTTTACCACAAACTATTTAAAGAGAATATTAATAAATATATATTATAATAATAATTTTATTAACTATTTTTAATAATTTATTTTGGAGGGGTATTATGAGTGGTCAAATAGACGAAGTTTGTGAAATACTTGAATACATTGCTGATAATAACACTGTTCCTCGTAACATTAGAGAGGCAGCAGGAAATTCTAGTACCTTATTAAAAGATGAAGAACAAGACGAATCTGTAAAAATAAGTACTGTTTTAGGAAAATTAGACGAAATTAGTAATGATCCTAACATCCCAGTTCACGCAAGAACTTTAATTTGGGAAGTTTTATCTAAATTAGAATCAATCTAATTTTTTTTCTTTTTTTATTTATTTTGATATTGCAACTGAAATTGTAACACCATCATACGAAGTCTTTTTATATATTAATTTTGAATCAAAACCAGCTGTAATTAATGCTGAAGGTTCACAAACACCATAAATTCCGAATTTTGAATATACAAACTCTGATTTTTTAATATCATTTGATTCAAAAAGCTTTAATTTTTCCAATTCAACAAAGTTAACTGGAATATCTAATTTTTCAGAAAGTTCCAAAATACCTTGCTCGTCTTTTTTTATTTCAGCTGAAGACAACATGTTGATTCTTGATTTTGAAATATTTAATTTATTAATTGAATCCATAAGACCATCATAAATCTTACTGCACTCTTTTCCACGTCTACAACCTATTCCAGCAACAATACGTCTTTCTTTTAAAATAATTTTATGATCATCCAATAGAACATGAATTTCATCTGTATTTATATCTTCTAAGTAAGAAAATGAGACATCAATTTCAAGTGTAACGTTATCTAAATATTCTAATAAATAATCAACATTCTTATTAGGATTTATAGCGAATGTAATTTGTTTTCCATTCAATATAGATTTGTTAAAAAACAGTATTTCTTTTGGATTGTCAATTGATAAGTATAAATTATTTGCCAATACATCGATACCTAACTTTTTATTAACATCGGTCGAAGTGGTAATAACAGGTGTTGCATCAATTAATTTTGCAACTTTGTTTGTTAATTTATTAGCACCACCAAGATGACCTGATAAAGTTGAAATAACAAAGTTAGCATTATCATCAATATTTAAAACAGCAGGATCTGTGACTTTAGATTCAATTAAAGGTGCAATTGATCTAATTAAAATTCCAGAAGCCATAATTGCAATTACTGCATCATATTCATAAAATAAAACTGGAAAATGATGTTTAACATTTTTGTGATATAAATCAACTTTAATTATTGTTGAATCACCATCCAATTTTTCTTTTAGGTTTATTGCTACTTCTTGACCTTTATTTGAAACAGAAATAATTGCTATTTTCATAAAATCACATAAATCAATGTAAATAAAATAATTATAAATAATGTAAATAATATTATTGACAATTTAGATAAATTAACAGCTTTTGTAATATCATCAGCATCAATATCCTTATTGTTATCTCCTAAAATATAGGTATCTTTTTTTATCAGCTGAATATTCAATGCTCCTGCGGTTGTTGCCATTGTGTAACCTGAATTAGGAGATGGACAATTTCTAGCATCTCTCATCATTACGTTAAAACTTTGCTTCCAATCCAATCCTAATAAAAATGCAGAAACAACAACACATAAACCTGCAATTCTTGAAGGAATATAATTTAATATATCATCAATTTTTGCAGGACAATATCCAATTTTAATGAGTTCATCAGTTGTATATCCAAGCATAGCATCCTGTGTATTTGAAAGTCTGTATAAAACAGGTACAAGTAATAAAAGATACACATGAAATGATACTGGCCAAAACAACACAATTAAAGCAAATATAAAATAGTAAAAAACAGGTGCTACGTACGAATCTGTTATATTTTCAGTTAAACTTTCAATCACTGCTGAGACAATGAAACTTTCTGTTAACTCATCAGTATTTCTACTTACCAAATATGATACAGATTGTCTTGCTTTGTCAATATCAGTGTTAAGATCATCACGAACATCAATTGCAGTTTGTAAAAGCATTTTGATTGAAAATGTTGATGATAATATAATTGAAAATATTAAAAATAATAATATTAAATTATTTTTTATAATTAAATAAATAATTAATAATAATACACTTGTAGTGATACTGGTAGTAAAAACTAAACCAAACCCAGATAATCTTGTTCTAAATTGAATTAAATGTTTTTTAAAAAAACTAATTACATTACCCATCATTACGACAGGATGAATTTTTCCTGGAAGCTCACCAAGCACCACATCAATTGCAACTGAAAATAAAAAAGCTATAATAATGAATAAAAATAACTTAAATGAAACAAGATCGTTTACATTTGAAAATAATATATTATTTATTAATTCATTATTTTTTATCATATTTATTATATATATTATAAAAAAATAAATATTTTATTGTATAATTTTAATAGTTAGTGATACTATGATTAGTGAAGAAACAATTAAACAATGGTTACTTGACGAAGATATGCTTTTAGAAATGAAATATGATGAATCAGCTGATTTTCATTTTATTATTGAATTTCCAAAAGAAAATATTATGGATGTTGTAAAACCTAAAGATAAAGATTGTATTATCTTAGCATGTGCAACTCAAGTTTCACCTGAACATACTAATTTGATGATGTCTTCAAATCCAAGTGTTAAAAAAGATTTTATTTTAGACTTAAACTTTGGTTTAAACCAATTTTTAGTTGACTATGAACTTCAGGTTCAAAATGACGTGTTACAACAATTTATTATTACTGATCAAATCTTTGAAGATGGATTAACAAAAAATGAACTTGTAAAAACATTGAAAAGAATTTTCAAGTCAAAATTACACTGTATCTGGTTAATTGACAAAAAATTTGGCACTATTTCTCAGCCTTCAAATGAAAATGATATGTTCATTTAAAGAGAGAGAGGTACACTTCAAGTGTAACGTTTTCGAAGGTATATTAGAACTGAAGAGGTGCATTTCAACTGTAAACACTTGAAATTTCACCCTATTATTTTTTCTTTTATTTTTTAATTTTAAGCTCTTAAAAGTCTTTATTTTTAATTCTAAGAATTTTTTAAAAAATTTTAATTTTTTTACACTTGAAATATATGTCTTGATTTTTTCAATATCTGTGAAATTACTTACACTTGAAACACATGTCTGTCTCTATTTTGCAAATTTTAATTTTTTTTTCAAATTCAAAATTTCTAAAAATTTTACACTTGAAATATATGTCTTGATTTTTTGATTATATTGAAATTTCATTTCACTTGAAATACATGTCTCTCTCATTTCTCAAAATTTTTACACTTGAAAATTATGTCTTGATTTTTGATTTTCGCACAAAATTGCTTTCACTTGAAACACATGTCTCTCTCTTTTTTCACAATTATTTTTGTTTTTTTAAAAAATTTCTGATTTAAGCGCCAAATAGCTCTTATTTTTCTTATTTTTACTTAAGTTTTACACTTGAAATAGTTATCTTATATTTGAAGTAGTACAATTTCATATTAAATATTATATTTATTTTTATCATTTATTTTTTAATTTCCGTTTCACATAATGATATTTTTTAAATAATATCAATTTTTACGCTGTTATATTTAATTTTGATTGATTTTATTATGTTAAATTTTTAAATTTTTTCAAATTTTAATACTTTCATATGAAATTGTAATAAACATGTTTATTTATGATACAATTTATATTATTAACACTGGAAATTATACTCTAATTTTTTATTAATTTTTATGGTGGATTTATGTCAAATATTTTTGATGAATTACAAAATAATAATGAAGGGACATTAATATTTAAAGATAAAAAACCCTTGGATCACAGATGGTTACCTGATAATTTAGTACATAGGGAAGAACAGATTAGACAAATTGCAAAAAATTGGATTGATGTATTAAACGATGTTACACCTTCCAATGTTACTTTATATGGAAAAACTGGAACAGGTAAAACTGCAACTTCTAAATTTGCACGTGAACAGCTCATGGAAGTTGCTCGTAAAAAGAAAATCTTTGTTAAAATTGAATATATCAGATGTACTGATTATACTACTGAATATCAGGTTATTGCAAAATTATGTAACCAGCTTGGACGTGATGTTCCAAACCGTGGTTGGACAAAAGGTGAAGTTGTAAATACCTTTAGAGATATCTTCAAATCTAGTAATGCTTTTGGTAAAAAACTACAATTAATTGTTATTTTAGATGAGATTGATATTTTGCTTAATAAAGATGGGGATGGAATTTTATATACTCTTACTAGAACAGACAATGTTTCTGTACTATGTATCAGTAATTATTTAGATTTCAAAAATTTAATCAAACCTAGAGTAACTAGTAGTTTAAATGATAAAGAAATAGTATTTCCACCATATGGTGCAACTCAGTTAATTGATATATTAAATGAAAGGGCTGCATTATCTTTTAATGAAAATGTACTTGCAGATGATGTTATTCCATTATGTTCTGCAATGGCTGCTAAAGAAGAGGGTGATGCAAGATACGCTCTTGATTTACTTAGAAATGCAGGTGAATTAGCATTTGATGAAGATTCTGATAAAGTCACTACTGCTCATGTTAGAATGGCAAAAGACAGAATTGAACACAATAAGGTTATTGATATTATTAAAACTTTACCTCTTCAACAGCAAAGAGTTTTAGTTTCAATTTTAAATTTAACTAAACAAAAAGAAGAAATTACATCTGGTAAATTATATGAAACTTACACAGATTTATACAAAAAAGATGCTGTTACTTACAGAAGAATCTTTGATTTTATTAATGAACTTGAAATGTTAGGAATCATTTCCACAAACACTATTTCTCGTGGCCGTGGAAAAGGAAGAACTAACATTATAAAGTTACAATGTGATGAAACATTATTAGAATCATCCCTAACAGTTATTTAGGGTTGTTCTTAATTAATGTTTTTAAAATAGCCATTCTCACAGGAACTGCATTTGCTGCCTGTGTGAAATACTTGTTATACTTTGTATCATCAAGGTCTGGATCTATTTCATCAATTCTTGGTAAAGGATGCATAATAATTAAATCCTTACCTTCAACTAATTTTTTATTAAGCACATATGCTCCTTTAATTTTCAAATAATCGTTAATGTCTGCAAAACGCTCTTTTTGTATTCTTGTTACATACAATACATTAACGTCATCAAGGATTTCTTCAATACTATCTACTTCTTCATATTCAACATTAGTTCCTTCAATATCATGAAGAACTTCCTGTGGCATTTTAAGCTCAGGTGGTGAAATTAAATAAATTTTAACGTTTTTAAATAATCCTAATGCATATGATAATGAGTGAACTGTACGACCGAATTTTAAATCACCAATCAATGCGATTTTTAAGTTGTCAATTTGTCCGATTTCATTTTTGATAGTGTATAAATCAAGCAATGTTTGGGTTGGGTGTTGGCCAGCTCCATCTCCTGCGTTAATTACAGGAACATCTACTACATCAGAGATGAATTTTGTTACTCCTTCAAGTTCGTGTCTAATAACTAAAGCATCACTATATCCTTCAAACATTTTTGCAGTATCAGCAATACTTTCACCTTTAGATACAGAACTAGATCCACTGCTTTCAAAACCAATGCATTCTCCGCTTAAACGTTTCATGGAGGTTTCAAATGACATTTTGGTCCTTGTTGAAGGTTCAAAAAACATTAATCCGAGAATTTTTCCCTTTAATTCTTCAGATATGTCTCTGGATTTTGCAATGTCTTCCAATTTTGAAGCTTCATCAAGAATATATTCAATATCTTCTCTTTCAAAGTCTTTTATTGAAATTATATTTTTTAATTTAAAAATTTTAATCAACCCTTTGTTCAATTAAATTATTTATATAATCGCTAAATTTGTTAATTTCATTTATGTTTAACTTAGGAATAATATCTTCAGTTTTGTTTTTTGTTCTTATTTTTTCAAAAAAACCTTTATCTTCAATATTTAATTCATATCCAAAATTTGAGTTAATATGTGATGAATTTACTAATTCTTCTGTATATAATTTATTGAATATCTTTTCATTATTCAAATCATTTTCACAGTTAATTGCAAGCGCAATAGGTTTTTCTTTTATATTTTTAAAGTTTCTCATTAAATATATTTTTAAATTACTATCAATTTTACCTCTATATGCTGAAGCAACAAAGATTATGAAATTATATTTCAATATACATGCTGTTTTTGCCTTGTCAATTGGTATTAACTGCACATCAGCATTAATCTTGTCGTATAGTAATTTACAAGATTTTTTTGTAGATTTTTTTGAAGTTGAATATATTATTCCAATTTTCATATTATTCTTTCAATAGGCACTACAAGAATGTCTTTTGCACCAGCATTTCTTAAATCATTTACAAGTTCAAATACTTCTTTTTCATCAATTACTGCTTGTACTGCAACGGTTTTTTCATCAGATAATACTTCTGAAATGGTTAAACCACCCATTGAAGGCATTACTTTTTTAACGTTATTTAAATCATCATCTTTAACGTTCATCATGATTAATTTTTTACGATCAGCATCAAGAACACCTTTAATACTTGTACTTACAGCTTCAATCAATTCACTTCTTGTTTCTAAACTTTCTTTATTAGCAATAAGTTTGATTGTACTGTCTAAGATGTTGTCGATGATTTTTAGATGATTCATTTTTAATGTTGTACCAGTACTTGTTAAATCTGTTATTAAATCTGCAATTCCAATAAATGGAGCTGCTTCAGTTGATCCACTTAATTTAATGATTTTTAAGTCTAATCCTTTTTCATTTAGGTATTTTCTGGTTAACACTGGAAACTCAGTTGCAACTATCATATCTTCTGTGATATCATCAGCAGATTTAATGTCTGATTCTTCAGGAGCTGCTAAAACTAATTTGGTTTGTCCAAATCTTAAATCAAGTAATTCAGCAACTTCTGCTTCACTTTCATTAATTAAATCAACACCGGTTATTCCCATATCTGCAACTCCATTGTTTACAAATTTAGGAATATCAGATGCTCTTGCAAACATAACTTCTATATTTTCATTAAATGTTTTAGAAATTAATTTCCTGTTATTTTTGTCAATTAATCCTAAACCAGCTTTTTCTAATATGTTTATAGATGGTTCACTTATTCTTCCTTTTGAAGGTATTGCAATTTTTATTTTCATCATATCTTCTCAAATTTTTTTATATTATTATTTTTTAAATTTATTTTATAAATAAGTATTTTTTTATTACTATTTTCTTATTTATTTAAATAATTATTTGTTATTTTGAGATAAAGCCTTTAATTAAAGGAAATATTTAAATATGAAGTTATCTTATACTTATTTAACTTATGATTTGTTTATATAAATCATAAGTTTTTATAAAGTTTATGTGAGGTGAAAATCATGTCTGAAATACCAAAAGCTCCTGTTGCTAGAATTATTAAAGAATCTGGTGCTGAAAGAGTAAGTGAAGATGCAAAAGTTGCATTAGCTGACTACTTAGACGAAGTTGCACGTAACGTTGCTAAAGAAGCTAACGCTGTTGCTAAAATCGCTAAACGTAAAACTGTAAAAGCAGAAGATATTAAATTAGCTATCAAAAACTTATAGTTTTTTTAGATTTCTTTTTTTTATTTTTTTTAAGGGTGTTATTATGAGTGACAATTCTATTTTAATAAAGAATGCATTAATTTTAAGTCCAAATACAAATTTTGAAAATAAACAATCTATTTTAATTAAAGATAATTTAATCGCTGAAATTTCATCTCAAATTGATGAAAGTAATGCTAGTAAAATTATCGATGCTACTGGAAAAATCGTAATTCCAGGATTAATTAATACTCATACTCATTTATCTATGACATTATTTAGAGGATTAGCTGATGATTTAAGTTTAGATAGCTGGTTAAATGATCATATCTGGCCAATGGAAGCAAATCTTAATGGTGATTTCTGTTACATTGGTGCTCTTTTAGGTGCTGTTGAACTTATTAAATCCGGAACAACAACATTTTCTGACATGTATTTCTATATGGAAGATGTTGCACGTGCTATTGATGAGGCTGGAATTAGAGCTGTATTGTCATATGGTATGATTGATTTTGGTGATGAAGAAAAAAGAAAAAATGAAATTAAAGCAAACTTAGAATTATTCGAAGCATGCGATGGCATGGCTGACGGAAGAATTAAAGTTTTCTTTGGACCACATTCACCTTATACTGCCTCTGAAGAGTTATTAATTAAAGTTCGTGAATTAGCTGATGAATATAATATGGGAATTCATATTCATGTTTCTGAAACTCAAAAGGAAATTGAAGATGTTTCATCTCAAAAAGGCTTAAGACCTTTCGAATATTTAGATAAAATCGGATTCTTAGGTCCTGATGTTGTTGCAGCACATAGTGTATGGTTAAGTGACAATGAAATTGAAATCATTAAGAAAAACAATGTAAAAATTTCACACAACCCATGCAGTAACATGAAATTAGCTTCTGGTGTTGCTCCAGTTTCCAAATTAATCGAAAATGACATTTGTGTTTCTATTGGAACTGATGGTGCTTCTTCAAACAATAACTTAGATTTAATTGAAGAATTAAAAACCGCTTCCTTACTTCAAAAAGTTTCTACTTTAGATCCTAAAGTTTTAAATTCAGATGAAGCAATAGCTATGGGTACTATTAAAGGTGCTGAAGCTTTAGGTCTTGAATCTGAAATTGGTTCTATTGAAGTTGGTAAAAAAGCAGATATTGTTTTAATTGACACCAATTCAGCAAATATGGTTCCAGACAGTTCTTCTTTAAGTTCAAATATTATCTATTCTGCAAATGGTTCAAATGTTGATACAACTATTTGTGATGGTAAAATATTAATGGAAAATAAGAAATTAACAATTCTTGATGAAGAAGAAATTTATGCAAAAGCTAGAAAAGCAATAAAAGAATTAAAAGAAGCTATCTAGCTTCAAATTCTATTTTATTGTTATTAAATACTATACTCTTTTTCCATTCATCGTTTGTTTCAGGGAAATCAGATCTAAAGTGAGCTCCCCTACTTTCTCTACGTAATATCGCTGATTTTATAACTAAAGTACAAATTTCAACCATATTTATTACTTCAAGAGCATTAACTAATTGGTCATTGTATTGTTTTTTGTCGCTGACATCCAAATTAGGTAATTCTTCTTTCATTTGTTGAATTTCTTTAAGAGCTTCATTTAATGTTTCTTCATCTCTTATGATAGCTACTTTTTCCCACATTAATTTCTTGATATTTTCTTTGAATGCATATGGTTTAATACTACCTTTTTTAATTAAGCTTTCAATTCTTTCAGCTTCTTTTTGGACTTGTTCGTCGTTAGTTTTAATTTCAGTGCCTTCGCATGCTTTACTTGCACTTTCACCAGCTATTTTTCCAAATACCTGAGTATCAGCAAGTGCATTTCCACCTAAACGGTTTGCTCCGTGAACTCCTCCACAAACTTCACCTGCACCAAACAAGTTAGCAAGAGATGTTGAAGCATCAGCATTTATTTTTAAACCGCCCATGAAATGGTGTGCGGTAGGTGCTACTTCAATTGGTTCACTTTTAATGTCAATTCCAACATTGTCAAACTGTAAAACCATGGTTTCTAATTTTTCATCAATGTAATCGTCATCTAAGTGTGAAATGTCAAGGTAAACACCGTTGTGTTCACTACCTCTTCCTTCGATGATTTCTTGATAAATAGAACGTGCAACTACATCACGGGTAGCTAATTCCATTTTTTCAGGAGCATATTTGCTCATGAATCTTTCACCATCTTTGTTTAAAAGTTTTCCACCTTCTGCTCTAACAGCTTCGGTTACAAGTACTCCTTTTTTGGATTCAGGAGCAACCATTCCGGTTGGGTGGAATTGAACTTGTTCCATATCGATTAATTTTGCTCCAGCTTTGTAAGCTATTGCAAATCCGTCTCCATTTTTTTGGAATGTGTTTGATGTTACAGGGTATAATTGTCCAGCTCCTCCACTAGCAAGAATTGTAGATTTTGCTTTAAAGTAGATTAAGCTAGAATCTTTTAAATCAAGACCGGTAGCTCCAATAACTTGGTCATCGTCGGTTACAAGGGAAGTAATCATTACTTCTTCGATACATTCAATGTCTCTTCTGGTAATTTCTTCTTTAAGTGCATTTAATAATTCGGCACCTGTTCTGTCTCCTTGATAACAGGTTCTTCTGTAAGTTTGACCACCAAATGGTCTTTGGTCAATTTCACCAGATTCCTGACGGTCAAATAAAGCACCGTAGTTTTCCAAATCGATTAATCTTTTTGGTGATTCGCTAACAAGAATTTTTACAAGCTCTTCATCGTTAAGGAAGCTTCCACCTTTGAGTGTATCATGAATATGTGCATCGATGGAATCATCTTTGTCTACAGTTTTAAATACTGCGTTGTATCCACCTTCTGCCATTCCAGTACAACCTGATCTAAATGAAAGACCTTTTGATACGATTGTTGCTTTTAATCCAGCATCATCAACTTCAATTGCTGCTCTTGCACCTGCTCCACCAGATCCAATAATTAATACATCTGTTGATATAGTTTTTATTTCCATTATAATTACCCTGTAAAATTTATTATAGTAATACTTTGTTTTTCAATTATTAAATAAATTTCTTTTAAATATTCATTTAGTAAAGTATATTATGATATAATGCATATAGTTTAGATTAAATTTTATAATTTTATTTCATGCATTGTTTAAATTAAATCGTTGATATTTTAAACAGTATTTTGAAGTAAATATGAATTTAATTAGAGGCTATTTCATGAAAATTGATGGTGAAGTTACAACCGGTTTAGGAAAAGCAGCATATTTCCTTTCACAGGAATTTTATACCAATGAATTTAAGAAAAATTTAGGCTTTGTTCCATTTCCAGGAACTTTGAATGTTATTGTCAGTGAGAAATATTTAGATGAAATTAATGAAATTAAAAACAACTGCCAAAATTTAATCAAACCTGATGAAGGATTCGGTGCTGTTAAATATATCGAAGCTAAATTAAATGAAGATATTAGTGGAGCTATTGTATTTCCGGCTAAAACAACCCATGAAGAAAACTATTTAGAATTTATTTGTGAAAACAAATTAAGAGATGAATATAATTTAAAAGATGGAGATATTGTATCTCTTGAATTTTAAAATTAAATAGTAAAATTTTTTATATATTATTGATAAAATTACAACTACGTTCTCAGGGCGGAGTGAAATTCTCCACCGGTGGTGATTTTTTTATAAAAATAAGTCCATGAGCACAATTGTGTTGATTTGGTGAGATTCCAAAACCGACGGTTACAGTCCGGATGAAAGAGAAGAAATAAATATGTTATTTTTGGCCCTGGTTCTAGTATTATAAAGGAGATATTACTATGAATCAAGAAACAAACTTTGAAAAAGCGCTAGAAGCAATTAGAAATGGTGAATTTGTACTAGTTTTTGATGACGATGACAGAGAAGGCGAAGTAGATATGATTATCGCATCCGAATTCGTAACTCCAAAATCTATTGCTACTATGAGAAATGATGCAGGTGGATTAATCTGTAACTGTTTACACGGCGATTTCTGTGATGAAATTAAATTACCATTCATGGTAGACATTATGAATGCTGCAAGTGAAAAATATCCTGATTTAGCTAAACTTGCACCAAATGATATTCCATACGATGAGAGATCTTCATTCTCTATTTGGGTAAATCACAGAGACTCATTTACTGGTGTTACTGACCATGACAGAGCAATGACTATCAGTGAAGCTGCTATAATGATGAAAGAAGAAAGATTCGATGAATTTGGAGCAACTTTCAGATCACCTGGACACGTATGTCTTTTAAGAGGTGCTGACGGTCTTGTTAAAAATAGAAGAGGACACACTGAAATCGGTCTTGCTTTATGTGAAATGGCAGGAGTTACTCCTGTTTGTGTAGTTTGTGAAATGATGGATGGTGAAACCGGACAAGCTACATCCGTTGCTGATGCTCGTAAATACGCTGAAGAAAACGGTTTAATCTTACTTAAAGGTGAAGACATCATTAATAAATATTTAGAAGAATAAGCTAATTTCCATTAGCTTTTTCTGCAATATAATTTGCAATAAATTGGGTTATTTGCTGGAGTTTATATGAATTGTAAATTCCAAAAGCAATATATTTCCCATCTTTCATTCTAATTTCCAAACCATCCCTAACTTCTTTTGATTTAGTTATTGAAGCTATTGTATTCCATTTAATGCGTAATGTTTTAGTGTTAAGTGCATTTTCAATATGAATACCGTCATCCAATATTCTAACTGTTTTTATAATACGGCGATTGTTTTTTTTACCAATTTGGATATTTCCGTCATCATCAAAAACATAATCAGGAATGATACATGATGTTTTCCAGCCCTGTTTCATTTTTTTTAAAATATGGACTTTATCCTTTTTTGTTAGTTTAACACCAGTTTTAGGGCTTAAATTAAGTGCCATTATATCATCTTCTGTTTAATTTCATCAAATGAGTATATTTTTTCAAATTCAACTTCTCTTGCCATGCTGATTATTTCATCAACATTTAAGTTGTTTTCAACTAATTCCATTGAGTGTTTTGTAAACAGTTCGTATCTGATTTCAACTTCAGGGATAAATCCTCTCATGTCTGCAGATTTCAATTTAGGCAATTTCATTACTTTGTCTACATTTGTATTGTTTTTGATAAATGGAACAACATCATTGAAAATTTCTTCATTGTATACTTTATTAAGTAATATTGCTTCTACAGGAACACCAAATTTTTCAAGCATATTTGCATGTGAAACTAAATCTATTGCAGCAGATTCTATTCCTCCTTTGTTAACTCCTGAAACTAGTATCATCGGGATTTTTGATGACATTGCAATTTCAGCTGCAGAGTATGGTACTTTTTCATTTAAAAGTCCTGTAAATACGCTCATTACTCCTTCAATCAAAACAATATCATAGTCTGAAGAATTAAGTTTTGCTATTGTAGACTGGATATCCATCCAACCGAGATGGCCAATTTTTATAGATGAGAAGTCTTCCATTTTTCCTTTTGTTAAGTATAGTCCTGGTATAATATCACGAACATCTGGACCTACTTTTAGTAGTGCAACTTTATATCCTCTTTTTCTTAAAGCACCTGCAAGTCCTGTAACAATGAATGTTTTACCTGAATCAGACCCGTTACTTCCAATCATCAAGTATTTTGGTTTATTGGTTTTTTTATCTAATTTTGGAACTTTTATGTTAGTGTTAATTCCAACTTCACTATGTAAAAATTTTATTACATTTTTGTTTCTATTGTAGATATCATCAATATCCTTAGCATCTATTTGTTCCAATAAATTTTTTACAAGAACAGAATTTTCATCCAATATGTTATGAATCATAGTACCGATTACATTACCATCATCATTACATGCACCTGAAAAAATATTGTATTGCTTATCTTTGTTGGTATCACCATAGTTCATTCTTTGAACCTGTGAGTAGAACAGTGGTTTGGCATCTCCTTCAACCTTACCGTAGGTGTGAGTGTGAAAACCGTCAACATCTTCTTTTTGATTTTTAACAAAAAATGAATTGTCAATTACTTTTGCCTTAACACGATCACTTGTTATTAAAGGTGAAAAATTAACGTCAATTAGCCCTAAACCTTCTTTTATAATTGGTACTGGAGATTTTCTTCCAATATCTATCTGATTGGATAATAGTTGAAATCCTGCACAAATTCCAATAATAGGCTTTCCATCACGAGCCATTTTTTTAATTTCACTGTTTAGGCCCATATCGATGCTGTTTGATTCAATTAATGTTCCACCTGGAATGATTAATGCATCAAGCTCTTCACTAGCTTTCAAACCATCAACAAGACCATTTTCTTTAACAATATCTGTTGGTAAATTTCCAAAATCTTCAAATCCTGGAACTGCTCCACTAACATAAGCAAGTCCGATTCTTGTCATAAAATAACCTCTTAATAATCTATTATTCTTTTTGAATTATAAAAATTAGAGGTACATTTCAAGTGTAAAATAAATAAGAAAAAAAGAGTTTATTGAGTGTTTTCAAATACACTCATAGCTTTAATAATTTTTAAATCATCTAATGGTTTTGCTTGTAATTGTAATCCTACTGGAATACCATCTACTTTACCTGCTGGTATGCTTGCTGCAGGAATACCTGCTAAGTTAGCAATTACAGTTAAAATATCGTAAGCATACATTTCCATTGGTTCTAATTCACTACCAATTTCGTGAGGAAGTTTAGGTACGGTTGGACCAACAATTAAATCTACATTTTCAAGCATTGAAGTAATTTCAGATCTGATTACAGATCTTGCTTTTAAAGCTTGTTTGTAGTATTTACCACTAAATTCAGCTTCAGCAATATGTGAACCTATTTTGATTCTTCTAAGTACTTCGTCTCCACATACTTCTTCGATTCTAGAACCATATTCTCTTCCATCGTATTTTCTGGTTGCAGAGAAGAATTCTACATAGTTGATTAAGTAATAGGTTGGTAAACATAAGTCAATGTAGTCAAAGCTTACTTCAACAAGTTCAGCACCTGCTTCAACTAATTTGTTAATAGCTTGGTTTACAGTTTTGTTGATTTCATCATCAGTTACATCGATGAATTCTTTACATACTGCAATTTTCATACCTTCTAAGCTAGTGTCATCTAATACGCTGGTAAAGTCAGGTTTATCCCAGTCAAGAGTGGTACATTCAGTTTCATCGTATTTTGCAATAGTATTTAATGCAAGTGCAATACCACTTACGTCATTGGATAAAGGTCCAATTTGGTCTAAACTCATTGACAAATCGAGTAATCCTTGTCTTGAAACTGCTCCGTAAGTTGGTTTAAATCCAACTACACCACAATGGGATGCTGGGTTTCTGATAGATCCACCAGTGTCAGATCCGATGGTAATATCACACATTTCTCCAGCGATTGCAGCTGCACATCCTCCAGAGGAACCTCCAGGAATTCTACCCATAGCTGCTGGGTTTTGTGTAGGTCCGTAGTATGAAGTTTCAGTTGAACTTCCTGCTGCAAATTCATCCATGTTTAGAATACCAATGATAATTCCATCTTCATCTAAAATTTCTTTAACAACAGTTGCATTGTAACTTCCAAGATAGTCTTCTAAAGTTTTTGAAGCTGCTGAGATAACTAAATCTTCAACATTAATGTTTGCTTTAATACCGAATACCAATCCAGCTAAAGCACCAACTTCTTGGCCGTTTGCAATTTTTTCATCAATAGCCTCTGCTTGTTTTAACGCATTTTCATAATTTAATTCAATAAATGCATTAATGTTTTCGTTATTTTCGTCAATAACTTCAATGAAGCTTTCTACATTTTCTTTAGCTGTCATTTCTCCATTTTTGATGGAGTTTAATTTTTCAATAACGCTCATTAAAACACCTAATAATCGTAAGTTATAATATTATTAGTTTATTTTTTAAGGTTTATAAACTTGCTTTTTTTAAACTTGGAGTTTTTTTTAAAATGTTAAATACTTTAATGATTAGATATATAATAACATTTAATAATTTTCAAATATATTTTAATCAATAAAAGTGTAGAATGATAACATGGAACTTACAGATATTCATCCGGGAATTTACATATGCTACTATTTGATTCTCGTGTTGTTTGCATTTATTTTCAACAATCCTTTCTTTAGTCTTACATTTTTATTGTTAATGATTGTATTAATTTATCTTCAGGATTTAAGTTCCCAGTTAAAAAGTACATTGATGTTTTACATTCCAATGGCTGTTTTAATAATCATTCTAAATCCTCTGTTTAATAAAACAGGTGCTCACAAAATCTATCTTTTTTCAAATTTCTTTATTACCTATGAAGCTTTGATTTATGGGATTTTAATGGCTATTTAACTTTTAATTATCCTTTTGGTATTTACTTCATACAATAAATCAGTTTCATACCAGGATATGCTTTACATCTTTTCTAAAAAGCTTCCAGTTGTGTCAATGATTATTGTTATGGCGCTACGTTTTGTTCCGCTAATTACTAATAGGGCAAGAGAAATTGGAAAGATTCACAAACCATCTCTTAAAGATGATTCTTTTATTAATAAAGCAAAATCTAAAGGTAAGGTAATGGGAATAACCGTTGCATGGTCTTTGGAAGAATCCATGTTTACTGCTAAATCAATGAAATCACGTGGTTATGGCAGTTCTAAGAGAACCTGTTATTTGTCTTATAAGTTATCACAAATTGATTATGCTTTAATTGCTTTAATTAGTGTTTGTGTAGCTATTTTATCTTACGGATTAATCAATGGAATTGGTATAATTACAATTTATCCTTCAATTAATTTTTCATTTACTCAAATACCCGTTAATATTTATTATTTTGTATTTATTGTATTTGTTATCTCCATTGATTTTTTTAGAAATTAGGGAGGTAATCCAATGGCGTTAATTGAGTTTAATAATTTTAGTTTCAAATATAATGAATCTGAAGATAATATTCTAAGTGATATTAATTTAGAAGTTGAATCAGGTGATTTTGTATTAATTTGCGGTCCGTCTGGTTGCGGTAAAACAACACTTCTTAGTAATTTAAAAAAAGAATTGCTTCCAAATGGTATTCGCTCAGGGGATGTTAAATATGATAACTGTTCTGTTGGCGATTTGGATGAATTAGTATCAGCATGTGATATAGGATATCTTTTCCAAAATCCTGATGCTCAAATTGTTACTGATAGTGTAATTCAAGAAATTGCATTTCCTTTGGAAAACATAGGAACTCCTACTGAAGAGATAAGAAACAGAATATCGGAGCTTGTTTCATTTTTTGGAATCAATGAGATATTACACAAAAATGTTGATGAACTATCCAACGGACAAAAACAGCTTGTAAATCTTTGTTCTTTATTGGTTTTAAGACCTAAAGTTTTAATTTTAGATGAACCTTTATCTCAGCTTGATCCGATTACTTCATACAAAATATTATCAATTATTAGAAGATTAAATGAGGAATTTTCAATTACAATAATCATGAGTGAACATCAGCTTGATAATATTTTCCCGCTTTGTGATAAGGTTGTCTTTTTAAACAATGGTCAGATTGAATTTAATGACAATCCACGTGATGTATGTAAAAATATGAAGGATGATATGGTTTATGGACATTTTCTACCTTCAATTTGTAAAATATACAAGCTATTAGTTGATAATAATCCATCTTTAGCTAATTTGGATATTCCACTTAATATTCGTGAAGCAAGAAGGTTTTTAAATAAAGTTCCTAGTGATATTATAACTTCTAGTTGTAATTTGGAATTTAGTTATGATTCAAGTAATGAAACTCTTATTAAAATGAAGAATGTCTATTTTGCTTATGAAAAACACAATCTAATTATTAAAAACTTAAATTTTGATTTAAGAAAATGGGATTACGCAGCTATTGTTGGAAGTAACGGTTGTGGAAAATCAACATTGCTTCAGATATTAACAGGTCTTATTGATCCAATTAAAGGAAAGGTAAAATCCAAAAAAGACCTTAGCGTTGCTTATGTTCATCAAAATCCGATGATTCATTTTTCCCATGATACTGTAAAGGAAGAATTAGTTGAAGATAATGAAAATAATTCTAATTTCAAAAACCTTGTAGAATTTTTCCAAATTGAAGATTTACTAAATCAACATCCTTATGACTGCAGTGGAGGAGAACAGCAAAAAATCGTTATTGTTAAGGCACTTTTGAAAAACCCTGATGTTTTGGTTTTAGATGAACCGACCAAATGTTTGGATCCAATTTCATCTAAAATAATTTCAGATAAATTAAAAACACTACACAATGAGGGTTTAACAATTATTATGGTCTCTCACGACTTGGATTTTGTTGCAAACAACTGTAACAGATGTTTAATGCTATTTGATAAAACTATCCAAGTAGATAATCATCCTAAAAATATATTTGTTGAAAATAATTTTTACACAACATTTGTTAACAGAATGGTTAAGGACCATCTTAACTGCGCTGTTACCATTGGAGATGTTGCTCAAATTTGGAATTTAAAGTGATAATATGGAAATATCAATGTTAATAACTATGGTTTTGTCAATTCTTCTTATTGTTGGAGTTATTTATTCAATTTTTAAGATGTTTGAAAACTCAAAACCTACTACTGAATCTATTGTGCTTTTGGCAATTTTAATTGCTACTGCATCTATTGGACGTTTGATTTTAATTTCAATACCTTCTGTAAATCTACAATCATTCATTGTTATTATGGCAGGTATTGTTTTTGGTAAAAAAGAAGGATTTATCGTTGGTTCTTTATCTGCTCTTGTAACCGCAATGATTTTAGGAATTGGCCCTTGGGTTGTCTTCCAGATGATTGGATGGGGATTAATGGGACTTACTGCAGGTTTAATAGCTGAAAAATTAGATAATATTGTTTTCAGAGTTGCATTTGGATTAGCATGGGGATTATTATACGGATGGATTGCTGATTTAAGTGGAATTTTCTATTTAGGTTCTATCAATTTAGGATCAGTTTTAGGTTTGTTTATATCCAGTTTCCCATTTGATATGTTGCACGGAGTTTCCAATGCTGTATTATTGGCAGTTTTCTACAACTGGTTTAAAAAGATATTTTTAAGATCAAAAACCAAATACTTACCCCAATAGCTTTTTTAAGCTATTCTTTTTTTCTTTTTAGTAAAATTTTTAAATACATTTTTTTTATCTTATTTGTTGATAATACTTACATAATCTTTGAAATCTTTTTTTATATAATTTTATGATGTTTTAAATTAACTCTATTTTTTTGAAATATGTGGGTTTGATAAAGTTAAATGATTGATTTCACAGTTGTGTTTTTTCATCTTTTTGCAGTTTAGAAATATTTATATTTAAATTACATACAATATTTAATTAAGAAATTTTTCTTTTGTAGATGGAATTTTTTTATAATTTTAAAAATTTTTCTCTCTGATAAAGAATTTTTTATAGCAAACCATAGGGGTCATTTTTCATGTCAAATAATTTGATTAAACGTGCGGCATATGTTAATCAGTTAAAGGATTATGTCAATACTGATTTTGTTAAGGTATATACAGGTATTAGAAGGTCAGGTAAAACCAGTTTAATGTATAATATTATTGACGAGCTTAAATCAATGGGGGTTAAAGACGAAAATATCATCTTCATTTCATTTGAATCAAGGGAATATAATCAAATCGATAGTAGTGAGAAATTGGATGAAATAGTTTACAATAAAACCGAAAATATCAAAGGGAAGATATATCTTTTTTTTGATGAAATCCAGCAAGTTAAAGGTTGGGAAAAATCTATAAACAGTTATCGTGTTTCTATTGACAGTGATATATACATTACAGGTTCAAATTCAAAGTTGCTATCTGGTGAGCTTGCCACACTCCTGACTGGAAGGTTTTTAACAATTAATGTGTATCCATTTTCATTCAAAGAGTTTATCCAGTATAAAAATGAAATTGAAGGTGTTGAAATAAACGAATACTCAATAGCTAAACTATATGATGAGTACTTCAATTTCGGAGGCATGCCTGGTATTTTGACATTGGGAAGTAATGAGTTTAAAAAAATGGCTTTAAAAGACATTTACAACTCAATTCTTTTTGAAGATATCGTTACAAGATTTAAGATAAATAATATTGACTTGCTACAGCGTTTCAGCAGATATATGATTTCAAGCACTGGCGAAATATTTTCATCTAAAAGCATAAAAAATTATCTTAAAAGCAATGACATCTATACTTCTCAGGACACACTACTTAAATATAATAGCTATTTAAATCAGTCATTTTTTATCTCCAAATGCAAATGCTTTGAGCTTAAAGGAAGAAAAGAAATGAAAATCCTTGGAAAATATTATCTGATGGATCATGGATTTCATCATGCCCTAATTGAAGACAACATCTTAAAAGTAACTAAAATTCTTGAAACAATTGTTTATATTGAACTTCTTAGAAGAGGATATAAGGTCAATGTAGGAAGAAATCCTGATGATACCGAAGTGGATTTTGTTTGTGAAAAATCAGGTAAATACAAATATATTCAGGTATCTTACAGATTATCTAGTGAAAAAACACTGAAACGTGAAATTAATCCATTACTTCGCATACCTGATAAATATGAATCTATACTTATAACAACTGAAAACCATGACTTCTCTAAAGATGGAGTCAAACATCTAAACATTATTGATTTCTTATGTGGAAATGATGTATAATGCATAGACATAAGATTTTTGAGGTTTTGGAGAATGGTTGCTTGTCATAATTATTTTAATGTTCTATTGACTTCATAATTAATATCTAACTTCAATAGTAAAAAATCTCAAATATCAATACAGCGATATTCACGATAAGCATACATATAATTTAGAAGTGATATAATTATTAATCATGAAAAAAGCTGTTGTATTTGATAACTCAGGAACATTGATTGAGCGATATCGTGTTATTAAAAATGTTGTTACCGGAGAGTTTTCAACTGACGTTAATTCTTTGGATTTAATAGATTCTAAAGATTCACTTGTGTTGGTTGTTCTTCAATATAATACAAATAAATTTTTAGATTTAAATCAGGACACCTTAATTTGTGATGTTATCAGACAGTTTAATATTGATTTCGATATTAGTTTTTCAAAAAAACAGTTTTCCAAAGCTGAAGTTAAGGAAATTATTGATAAAGAGACTACTGCTACTGTTTCAGATATTACTGATGCTTTTGACATGTTAGGTGAAAAAATTCCACAAATGGAATTATGCAACGGTTCTGCTTTAATTTTGGATATGGATTTGGGTATTGTTTTATACACAATTACTTCTGCTGGAGTATTTTTCCCTAAGGTTTTTGAAACAGTTGAGACATTAAAATCCAGAGGAATTGAAATTTTTATTGCATCCGGTGATAGAAAAGGAGCTATTAACAGACTTGCCAGTTTACTTGATGTACCTGAGGATAATGCCTATGGAACTGTTTCAACTAAAGGCAAATGTGAAGTTGTATCTATCTTAAAGGATGCTGGTTATAAAGTCATGATGGTTGGGGATGGACTTAACGATATTCTTGCATTTAAAAAAGCAGATGTAAGTGTTTTAACAATAGAACAAAAAGAGGAAGTATCTGATAAATTAATGGATAAAACAGACTATATTATTGAGGATATTTTTGAAGTTGTTGATATTGATTTTTAAATTATTATTTTTTTTAAGTTTTAACTTATAACTTATAACTTATATCAAATTTTTACCAATGAAAAATTTATTAATATTCAATTTTATACTTATATATTATAAAATGGCAAATGGGAGGAATACTATGTCTTTTACAAATATGGAAACTCTAAAAAAAGATAATATGAATTTAGCTGATAAAATTTATATTTTGGACACAACATTAAGGGACGGTGAACAGACTCCTGGTGTTGCTTTGACTGTTGATGATAAAATTCAAATTGCTCAAAAACTTAACAATTTGGGTGTAGATAAAATAGAAGTTGGTTTTCCTGCTTCTTCACCAGGGGAAATCGAATCTGCTAAAAAAATTAAAGCAAGAGATTTGGATTCAACCTTAGTTGGTTTATCACGTAGTTTAAGAAAAGATATTGATGCGGTAATTGATGCAGAATTAGATTATGTTCACACTTTCATTGGTACTTCTCCATTGCACCGTGATTATAAACTTAAAAAGTCAAAAGAAAAAATCATTGACTCTGCTGTTGATACAGTTGAATATGCAAAAGATCATGGTTTAACTGTTGAATTTTCTGCAGAAGACGGTACTAGAACTGAACGTGAATTTTTATTTGAAATATTTAATGAAGTGGTTAGTGCAGGAGCTGACTTTTTAGATGTTCCTGATACTGTAGGTATATTAACACCTGCTCTTACACGTAATATGATAACTGATATTAAAAACAATTTCAAAACACCTATCAGTGTTCATTTCCACAATGATTTCGGACTTGCTAATGCAAATACTCTAACAGCTATTGAATGTGGTGCTAATCAGGCTCACGTTACCATTAACGGTTTAGGTGAAAGAACCGGTAACTGTTCATTAGAAGAATTAGTAATGGCTCTTAAATCTGCTTATCAAATTGATTTAGGACTTGATACTACAAGATTATACAGTTTATCCAATTTAGTTGGTCGTTTAACTGGGGTTAAAATGCCTGTTAACAAACCAATTGTTGGTGATAATGCATTTGCTCATGAATCAGGTATTCATGTTCATGGTATTTTAAACAATGCATCAACCTATGAACCAATGTCTCCTGAGATGGTTGGTCACTCTCGTAGGATTATTTTAGGTAAACACACTGGTGCTAATGCAGTTAGAGCTAAATTAAAAGAATATCATATTGATTTAGATGAAGAACAATTTAACAATGTTTTCAATAGCATTAAATCTTTAGGTGACAGTGGTAAATGTGTTACAGATGATGATTTAGTAGCTATTGCGATTACTGAACTTTCATCTGCTCGTGAAACACCTATTATCATTAAAGGTTTAAGCATTTCAATGGGTGCTAATGTTTCTCCAACTGCTACTGTTAAATTAGAAATTGATGGTGTTATTAAAGAAACTGCAAGTACTGGTGTTGGACCAATTGACGCTGCTTTAAATGCTGTTCGTGATTTAATTCAAGATACTATTGATATGGAATTAGAAGAATATAACTTAGAAGCCATTACTGGTGGTACTGATGCTTTAGCAGAGGTATTTGTAGTCACTTCTGATTCTGAAGGCAATAATTCTACCGGACGTTCAACAAATCAGGACATTGTTATGGCAAGTATTCTTGCTATTGTTGATTCTATTAATAAATTATTATTAATTAAAAGGTCCATTTAATAATATTTAATTATTTTTTTTATTTGGACTTTCTGTTTAATAATTTTTTTAATTTTATTATTTTTGTTTAATTTTTATTTATTTTTTATCTTTTTTTTGAGGTTTTTGTCAAGTTTTTTATAATTCATATGTAAAATTTTATATACATTAATCTGCTAATATTACTATGGTGACTTTAAATATGGAGAATAATACAATTTTTGTTGGCAGTAAACCTGTTATGAATTATGTTTTAGCAGTTGTTACACAATTCAATGAAGGCAATAATGGTGTTGTTCTTAGGGCAAGAGGTAAAGCTATTAGCCGAGCTGTTGATACTGCTGAAATTGTTAGAAACAGATTTGTCCCAGATTCAGATGTTACTGATATTCAAATTTCAACTGAAGAAATTGAAAACTTTAACAATGAAAAAACAAATGTTTCTATTATAGAAATTTCAATGGAAAAGAGTGAATAAATACTCTTTTTATTAAAATTTCTTTAATAGATTCTTCTCAAATAAATATTTTGAAAGTAAAATGTTTGAGGTTCCTTTTCCCTTAGCTTGTGTTTTTCCTTTAACAATTGCTTTTAAGACACTATCAATATCTTTTTCACAATCAATTAAACTGTAACAATCACCCACAAATTTCCAGTAGTGAGAGTCACTTGCTCCTAGTGATGGAATTTTTTTATTTTGTGATAATTTTTTTGCTTTACTGTTACAATATCCTACAATAAATCTTGCGTTTTTTGTTTCTATTGCATCAATTTTTAACTTTTCATTTTCACTTTCACACAAAAGACCATGTCTGTAAAAACAGTAAGGATGAGGGATAATTGCTATACCCCCTAAATCATGAATTCTGTCTATTGTATCTGCAGGTGTTAGTCCTTTAGGTATTGTTTGCTCACACCCAAAACCAAGGATATGACCTTGTGTTGAAGAAATTTCTATAGATGGAATGGCAAGTATATCTGTATTTCTAGTTTTTCTTAAAACTTCACTAGTTCCATCTACAGTATTGTGATCGCTTATTGCTATGATGTCGATATTTCTACTATTAGCTACTTTTAAAATATCATCAATTTTAGAACTTGAGTCATCTGAGTATTCACTGTGAATATGTGAATCCATTTTTAGCATTTATATCATCCTAAGATTGTTTTAACCAAACCGATGGTACCAGTCATCATTACATCTCCACCAGGTGCAGCATGATGCCAGTCAAGGTTTGTTTTTTCTATTAGTTCTCTTTTAGGTCCGCTAACAATGACTTTTTCAAGTTTTGATATAGGATTAAGTACATGTGCACCGTGTCCGTGATCATTGTATACTTCTTCGTTGGTAATTGTACCTTCAGCTAATCTTTTAAGGTATCTTTCAAGTGATTCACCAGTTAAGCTTGAAGTGTGGTGTTCAAATACTCCCTGGATTTTTCCATCTTCAATAGTTGCTGCGGTAGTATGACCGTTACCGATGTCTATTACAATATAACTGTTTAATTTTTCTGCAACTTCATCAAAGCACATTCCAGCTATTGATGCAAATTTAGTATCCATTAATAATGGAGTCTCATCAATTCCTTCACTTTCAACTGTTCTTTTAACAGCATTCATTCTTGTAAAATATTCAGGTAAATCTTCTAAAAATCCAAATTCCAATGGAGAAATTGGTTTTGATATTTTTTCTCTGATTTTTTCGAATCTGAAGTCTCTGTCACCCATATTTTCATTGTATCCATGGTCTTGAACTGCAATAGCTATTTTATCAAAATCAAATTCCAAATCATATCCTAATAAGAAATTGGATAATTGGGTTATATTTATATCTCCCATTTTGATTTTTGTATAACTTGAGTAATCTTTGGATTCGTTTGCAATTTCAATTCCATATGATTTTACCTGATCTAAATTATCACGTATAGTTCTTGCACATAATGGTTCCATTACAACAGAGTATCCTTTTTCCATATGTTTTAAGATACTTTGTTTTATTTTTCCTCCACCCATTATTTCTCCTTCAAAATAAATGTCATTTTCAATTTCATTTATCTGTTGGGAGATGAATAAGTGAGGAGAAGGCAAAACCAGTTTAATAGAGTTTTCTAATTCCTTTTTGGTATTGTAAATCATTATGTCTTGGGTACCTGTTCCAACATCAATAGCTAATACTCTCATAATTTTTCATTGTTTTTTATCATATTAATAGTATAGTGTACACTTTTGTACTACAAAGCTTTATATAGTACATTAGAGTAACTATTATTATGGATTACAAAATTACTTTAAACTCAAATGAAGTGCCTAAACAATGGTACAATATTAATGCTGACTTGCCTGTTGAACTTCCTATGCCAAAAAACAGTGAAGGTAGAGACCAAATTACATCTCTTCAAAAAGCTTTCACTAAAGCTGGTTTAGAGCAGGAATTTTCTCAAGAACGTTATGTTAAAATCCCTAATGAGGTTAGAAAACTCTACATGCAAATGGGTAGACCTTCTCCTTTATTCAGGGCAACTAACTTAGAAAAATACCTAAATACTCCTGCTAAAATCTACTACAAACGGGAAGATACATCCCCAACGGGATCACATAAACTAAACTCTGCAATTCCTCAAGCATACTTTGCTAAAAAAGAGGGTGTTGAAAGACTTACTACTGAAACCGGTGCTGGACAATGGGGTACTGCTTTATCTTTAGCATGTAACTTACTTGACTTAGACTGTACCGTTTACATGGTAAAAGTTTCTTTCCAACAAAAACCTGACAGAAAAAATATCATGAACATCTACAACGGTAATGTTTTCGCATCCCCAAGTGAAAATACAAAAGTTGGTCGTGAAATTTTAGCTCAAAACCCAGATCACCCTGGTTCTTTAGGAGTTGCAATTTCTGAAGCTATGGAAGAAGCATTAGAAAATGAAGAAGTTAAATACACATTAGGAAGTGTTTTAAACCACGTAATGTTACACCAAACAATTATTGGTCAAGAATTGAAAAAGCAATTACAAATTGCTGATGAAGAACCTGACGTAATGATTGCTTGTGCTGGTGGTGGAAGTAACTTCGCTGGTTCCTTATTCCCATTCATTAAGGATAAAATTGATGGTAAATCTGATACTCAGTTTATCGCTGTTGAACCTAGTGCTTGTCCTACTTTAACTGAAGGTAAATACGAATACGACTTTGGTGATGTAAACGGATTTACTCCTATGCTTAAGATGTTTACCTTAGGTCACGACTTTGTTGCACCTAGTGTACATGCAGGTGGATTAAGATACCACGGTATGTCTCCTCAAGTTTCCCTTTTAACTAAAGAAGGTTACATTGAACCTAGATCTGCTCACCAAAGAGATGTATTTGAAGCAGGTATTACCTTTGCTCGTACTGAAGGTGTATTACCAGCTCCTGAGACTACTCACGCAATTAAAGTTGCAATTGATGAAGCTATTAAATGTAAACACACTGGCGAAGAAAAAACTATTGTTCTTAACTTCTCCGGTCACGGTATGATGGACTTAAAAGGATATAGTAGTTATTTTGAAGGTACTTTACCTAATTCAAAATAATTATTTTTCTTATTTTTTTTTATTTTTTTGTTTGTTATAAGTTATAACTAATAACTTACTACTTATTTCTTATTACTTATAACTTATACTTATAAGTTATAACTTATTTCTATTAACAAATAACTGATAACTTATTTGTGAAAACAAATAATTTATAAGATAGAAGTTATAAAATATAACTTATATGTTAAAAGTTAGTTATGATAAGTTATTTCTTAAAACTTATTTTTTATAACTTAGACGTTTTAACTTAAAACTTAATTCTTATCCCTTAGAAGTTAAAACTGATAAGTTATTTCCCCTAAGTTTTAATTTATAAGATATAACTTAATCCTTTTAACTTATACTGAATAACTGAAAAGTTATTCTTTTAACCCTTTAAATTTTTAAGTTATAAGTTATCTGTGATGACTTAAAACTTATCATATGCAGGAGAATTCTTTAATGAGTGAAATTATAGCGGTGATGAATCAAAAAGGAGGTTGTGGTAAGACAACTACTGTCGTAAATACTGCAACTTCATTAGCAGTAATGGGAAAATCTGTTTTAATTGTTGATATGGATCCCCAAGCTAATGCTACAACTAGTTTTGGGATTGATAAGACAAAAGTAGAAAATACAGCATACGATGCTCTTATTGGAGATATAAATATTAAAAAAGCAACAATTCCTACGTTTATTAAAAATTTGTTTATTATCCCTAGTAATATATCTCTTAGTGGAGTTGGAATGGAGCTTTCTAGACGTGAAAATTATCACATTGTCCTTAAGGAAACTCTTAAAGATGTTGCACCATTATTTGATTACATATTCATCGATTTACCTCCTTCATTAGGTGTCATAACAGTCAATGCATTAGTAGCTTCAGATAGTGTTTTAATACCTATCCAATCTGAGTATTATGCACTTGAAGGGGTAGCTGATTTAATCAACACTATTAAACTTGTTGAAAAAAGACTTAGAAGTCCAACACCTATTAAAGGAATTCTCCTAACCCTATATGATAAAAGGACTAGACTCAGTAAAGACGTCCGCAATGAACTTAAAAAATACTTTAGCGATTCAAACTTATTATTTGACACTATAATTCCAAGAAATATTAGATTAGCTGAAGCCCCAAGTTATGGAAAACCTTGTTTAATTTACGATCCTGAAAGTACAGGTACCAAAGCATATCTTAAATTAGCTAAGGAAATCCTTAAAAGAGATGAAAAGGGTGAAAATAACAATAAGGGGGATAACTAATGGCTAGAAAAGGACTTGGAAGAGGTTTAGATGCTTTAATTCCTGAATTTTATAATGAAGATTTCGACAGTAACTCTGCACTTTCTCTTGAAGATATGCTAAGTGAAGACGAAGCTATTGATGATATTGTTCCTGAAACTACTGAGAGTAGTGAGGAAGAAGTTGTTGAAGAAGAAAACAAAGATTCAGATGAAGAATCTAGTGATGATGAAGGCACTGATATATCTGATGATACTCAAGAAGAAGTTTCAAAAGATGATGAAAGCGCAGATGAAAAATCTGGCGAAGAATCTGATGAAGAATCAGAAGAAAATGATGAAAAAGACAGTGAAGATGAGTCTTTAGATGATGATAATGATGATGCAGAAGAGTCCGTCTCTGAAGATGTATCTGATAAAAATGATCAAAAAAATATATTCGAAAAAATAGAGGATGAAGAAAATGATCAAGAAGATATTGATGAGTCCACTGAAAGCTCAACTGAAGAGGTTGAAGACTCTGAAGATGGAGACTCTGCTAGTGATGAGAGCTCTCAGGATAATCCTGAAGATAGTGAAGATAGCGATGAAGATATCCTCTCTACAGAAGAAATTAAAATTATGGAAAATGTAGCAGAAGTTAAAGAGATTGTTGCTAAAAATCCAAGAATTACATTATGGTCTTCAAAATCATCTGCTGTATTTAGATATTTAAGAAAAACTGAACCTGAATTCAGTATTTCTAAAGAAGCTTCAAAGTTAATTGATGATGCTGTCTCCAAAAAGTACCCTGAAATATGGGAATTATTTGAAGATGTATAATTTTTTACATTAGAAATTATATTGAGTAGATTTTATTATACTTGAAATTATACTTGGTATAATTTTCTTGATACTATTTTTTTCTATTATTTTTAAAAATCAAATGTTGTTTGATACTCTCCCTTAATCTTAATATAAGGGTCTGCTCTTTCTATTACAACGCCTAATCTTTTTAGTTGTTCTTTATTGGAGAATGGTTTTTGCTTGCGAATAGATACAATATCATGTGCAGACTTGACTCCAATTCCAGGTACACGTATAAGTTCACGAATTGGTGCAGTGTTTATTTCTACAGGAAATATATTCATATTTTTTGCAGCTAAAATCTTAGGATCCTGGGTAAGGGACAACTTATCATTTTCGTCAAATATCAGTTCTTTTACATTGTAGTGGTATTGATTTAATAGACTATCTGCATTATAGAGTTTTGCTGTTCTGTCTGTAGAACAGGCTTCTTTATCTTTGAAATCTGTTTCTTCAATAGGGGTAAAAGCTGAGAAGTATGTTCTTTTTAAATTTGACTTTTTGTATATCTTTTCCATTCTACTCAATATCTCTTTGTCAGTCTCGTTGTTTGCACCGACAATAAGTTGTGTGGTGTGAGTAGATTTTGGATATGTTGTACTTTTATGTTGTAGAGAATTGATCCATGATAATCTTTTCAGTATATCTTTATTGTAATCCTTTGTAGATGATAATTCACTTAAACCGGATGATGTGGCTGCTTCAATATTGATACTGACCCTGTTTGCTAGTGCCATTGCTCTTTTAATGGAGTCTTTGCTTGCACCTGGAATAATTTTTAGATGTATATAATCGTCGTACCCGTATTTTTTTCTAAGTAGACTGATAGTTTCTATTTGTTTTTCCATTGTAGAATCAATATCATCAGATATACCTGAACTTAAAAATAATCCATTTACTAATCCTCTATTGTAGTATCCAAGAAAACCTTTTGCAAGTTCTTCGGGACTTAACTCAAGTCTTGTAAAATTTCTTTTGGACTGGTTGATACAATATTTACAATCATTTTTACACTTGTTTGTCATGAGTGTTTTGAAAAGTGGTATTTTACAACCATTATGCCCAATAGCTTCATAGATTCCAGGCAGATTTATCTGTGAACTTTTATGATGGTTGACATAGTCACATAAATCATATTGGGCTGAGTCAGTTAGTATTTTCATTTTCTCTAAAGTGCTCATAGTAATATTATATTTAATTTATTTACAGTTATAAGTTTTCTATTGAAAAACCCTATTTTATACAATCCTTTAAAAGAGATTAAAAATAGATATATTATATGATTAAATTATTTGTGTGATTAAATGAAAAGTGATAGTATAAAAAAAGGAATTCAAAGAGCTCCACACAGATCTCTTTTAAGAGCTTGTGGTCTTGATGATGAAGATTTTAAAAAACCATTCATTGGTATTGCAAATAGTTTTACAGACATTGTTCCAGGTCATATTCATTTAAAAGAACTTGTTGAGTTCGTAAAAGAAGGTATTATTGCTGCTGGTGGTGTACCTTTCGAATTTGATACTATGGCGATTTGTGACGGTATCAGTATGAACCATGAAGGTATGAAATACTCTCTTCCTTCAAGAGAAATCATTGCTGCTACTGTTGAAAGTATGACCAAAGGACATGCTTTTGACGGACTTGTATTAATTCCAAGTTGTGATAAAGTAGTTCCTGGAATGATTATGGGTGCAACTAGAGTAGATGTTCCATCTATTGTTGTTACCGGTGGACCAATGGAATCTGGTGAATATAAAGGTAAAAGTGCAGATTTAATTACTGTATTTGAAGCAGTTGGTGCACATTCTGCTGGAAAAATCCCTGAAGAAGAAGTAGATGCACTTGAAAGATGTGCTTGTCCTGGTGCTGGAAGCTGTTCCGGGTTATTTACCGCAAACACAATGGCTTGTATTACTGAAACATTAGGTTTATCTCTTCCAACTTGTGCTACAACTCACGCTAGAACTGAAGAGAATAACGAAATTGCTTTTGAATCAGGTAAACAAATTGTTAAACTCGTTGAAGAAGACATTAAACCATCTGATATTTTAACCCAGGAATCATTTAACAATGCTATTGCAGTTGACATGGCATTAGGTGGTTCTTCTAACACTGCACTTCACATTCCTGCTCTTGCAAGTGAAGTTAAAGGTTTAGATGTTGATTTACAATTGTTTGATGAAATTTCAAGAAATGTTCCTCACATTGCACTTATTTCCCCAGCAGGTGAAGATTCAATGATGGATTTACATTTAGCTGGTGGTATTCAAGCTGTATTAAAAACATTAGGGGACAAAATTGACACCAATCAATTAACAGTAACTGGTAAAACAATTAAAGAAAACCTTGAAAACGTTGAAAACAAAAACACTGACGTTATTCATACTTTAGATAATCCAGTTCACGAAGATGGTGGAATTGCAATTTTGAAAGGTAACCTTGCTCCAAATGGAAGTGTAGTTAAAAAAGGTGCAGTTGCTGATCATTTAATGCATCTTAAAGGACCTGCAAAAGTATACAACTGTGAAGAGGATGTTACAAAAGCAATCTTTAATCATGAAATTGTAGAAGGAGACATTGTTGTAATCAGATACGAAGGACCAAAAGGAGGTCCAGGTATGAGAGAAATGTTAAACCCAACCTCTGCTCTTGCAGGAATGAACATCAAAGATGTAGGTTTAATTACTGACGGAAGATTCTCCGGTGGAACCAGAGGACCTTGTGTTGGACACGTTTCTCCTGAAGCTATGGAAGATGGTCCTATCGCTGTAATCCAAGATGGAGATATTATTGAAATTGATATTAACAACAGATATATCAATGTTGAACTTTCAGATGAAGAGATTGAAGAAAGATTAAAATCAGTCAAACACCCTGAAAGAGACTTAGACGGATGGTTAAGAATTTATCAAAAATTAGTTCACTCTGCTGATACAGGTGCTATTTTAAGGTAGTTTTAAAATGGAAATATTGAATTATTCTGATATTGATTTAGCTCAAACAATCAAAAGATCAGAAGAAGATGTAAATAAGGTTTTAGATATTGTTTCTGATATTCTTGATAATGTTAAAAACAATAAGGATAAAGCTATTCGTGAGTATACAGAGAAATTCGATGGAGTTTCAATAGAAAATTTAAAAGTATCTGAAGATGAAATCAAAGAAGCTTATGATACTTTAGATGACAGTTTACTTGTTGCACTTAAACAGGCTGCATCAAACATTGAAAAATTCCATAAAAAACAGATTCCATCTGAATGGGAAATTGAAGTAAACCCAGGTATTGTTGCTGGTCAAATCGTAAGACCAATTAATTCTGCTGGTTGTTATATTCCAGGAGGAAGAGCAGCTTATCCTTCTTCAATTCTTATGACTGTTATTCCTGCTAAAATTGCAGGTGTTAAAAAGGTTGTCTGTGTTACACCTCCACAAAAAGACGGTAAAATCTTAGATGCAATTTTAGTTGCTGCAGATATTGCTGGTGCTGATGAAATCTACAAAGTTGGTGGTGCTCAAGCTATTGCAGGACTTGCTTATGGAACAGAATCTATTCCTCAAGTAGAAAAAATTGTTGGTCCAGGAAATATATTCGTTACAGCTGCTAAGAAATTAGTATACGGTCAAGTAGATATTGAGTTTCCGGCAGGACCTTCTGAAGTGTTAATACTTGCAGATGAAAGTGCAAATCCTGAATTCTTAGCAACTGATATATTGGCTCAAGCAGAACACGACCCTAATGCATCCTGCTTTTTAGTAACAGACTCTAAGGATTTAGCTATTAAAACTGATGAGTTTGTAAAACAATTAACAGAAATTGCTCCAAGACGTGAAATTATTGAAGAATCATTATCAAAAAGTGGAAAAATTATTATTACTAACAACTTTGAAGAAGCTATTCACGTTACAAATGAATATGCTCCAGAACATTTAATCATATCCACAAAAGACGACGATGAAACATTATCACATGTAAATAATGCAGGTTCCATATTTTTAGGATCTTATTCTCCTGTAGCTGCTGGAGATTATGGATCTGGAACTAATCACGTTCTTCCAACTGGTGGAGGAGCTAAAATGTATTCTGGATTATCTACTGAAGCATTTATTAAAAAACCTACAGTTCAAAGAATTACTAAAGATGGACTTAAAGAGCTTTCAAAAACTTCAGTTCCTATTGCAGAATATGAAGGATTTTACGAACACGCAAAATCATTTAAAACAAGATTAAGAGATGATTAGATAATCTAATCATTTCCTATTTCTATTTTTAATTTTTCTTAAAGGCTTAGTAACTTTCCAACTTCTGGAATTTAATAGCTCTTCATTTAATTTATTCGCTTTTTTAAGTTTTTTATTAAGTTTTTTAATTTTCCTTTTATCTTTAGAACTTTTATTTTTATACTCATTTAATAAATTGGATAATAATTAGCATTAACTCTTCCAATTTCTTTGTAATATTTTTCTTTAATTTCTAATTCACATGGACTTTCTGTTTCATTAGATTTTAAATAAAATAAAGCATTCTTCGCTAATGCTTCAAATGAATTGAAACTTGCAGCACAAGCATAATCCATTAAAATTAGCAATTTTCTATTATGGAAATTATAATTGTCAATATAGCATCTGTGTTTTGGATAATATGAATTTATTTTTAAATTAATCAAAGAAGATTTAATATTTTCATCTTCTTTTTCAAGAATATCAATAATTGATTCTTCTAAAATAAAATAATCTAGTGAATTGATTCCAGATTCAGATAATATGCTGTCAAATTCCTCATCTTTTTTATCAAATGAATCTTTAAATAATGGATTTAGCTCATTGTAGACAAAATTATAATCCCATAAAAAAGGTTCAAGTTTATGATGTTGTACTTGACTTTTTCCAGTATATTCTTTTAGATATTATCATAAACTTCATTTAATGCCCCTACATTATATGTTAATAATTTATTTTCTCCAATGTATTTAAATGGGTATATTTTAGTTTCTCTTTTGGAATAATGATTATTTTATATCATATTTATTTTACACAATTTCCAAAAAAGATGGCGATTTAGTCTTTTTTTACATATCTTTATTAAACATTAAATACTAAAATAATTTCATAATGAAAATTTTATCATTATTTTTATTTTTACAACCGAGGTGAATAAATTTGCAAGGTTTATTAAACGATTGGAGAAGAACTCATTACGCTAAACAAACCACTCCTGAAATTGCAGGTAGTGACGTTACTATCATGGGTTGGGTACATGAAATCCGTGATTTAGGTGGAATTATCTTTGTTATTATTAGAGATGTCACTGGTAGAGTTCAATTAACTGCTCCAAGTAAAAAAGTAGATGCAGAAATATTGGAAGAAATTAGAAAATTCAGAAAAGAATCCGTTGTAGCTGTTAGAGGATTAGTTCAAGAAGCTCCTAAAGCTCCTAATGGTGTTGAAATTATCCCTAAAGAAATTAAAGTATTAAACTTATCCAATCAACCTTTACCAATGGATCCTACTGAAAAAGTTCAAGCTGGAATCGATACCAGATTAGATTCAAGATTCTTAGATATTAGAAAAGAAAACGTTTCAGCTATTTTCAAAATTAAAGGTCAAATGTTCCATACTATCAGAGATTACTTCTATGATAATGGATTTTATGAAATTAACACTCCTAAACTCGTAGCTTCCGCTACTGAAGGAGGAACTGAATTATTCCCTATTACTTACTTTGAAAAAGAAGCATTCTTAGGTCAATCCCCTCAATTATACAAACAAATGATGATGGGAGCTGGAATGGATAAAGTATTCGAAATCGGTCAAATTTTCAGAGCTGAAGAACACGATACTTTAAGACACTTAAATGAAGCAGTATCTATCGATGCAGAAGCATCTTTCATGGATGATGTTGATGTAATGAAAATCTTAAACGATATGCTCATTCAAGTATTAAAAGATGTTAACAACAACTGTGCTGATGAATTAGCTATTTTAGGTCAAGAATTAGAAGTACCTAAAGGCGATTTCCCAGTAGTTACTTACGATGAAGCTGTTGACATTATTAATTCCCGTGGAGTAGAAATGGAATGGGGAGAAGACTTATCTCGTGAAGCTGAAAAAGCATTAGGAGACACCATGGGTGGATTCTACTTCTTAACCGAATGGCCATCTGCAATTAAACCATTCTATGTAATGCCTAAAGAAGGAGACGAAAAATACTCTCACGCTTTCGATTTAATGTACAACAACTTAGAATTATCTTCTGGTGCAACTCGTGTACACCAATACGACTTACTCGTAAAACAAATCGAAGAAAGAGGATTAAACCCTGCTGGATTTGGAAGCTATCTTAAAGCATTTGAATACGGTATGCCTCCTCACGCAGGTTGGGGTGTAGGTGCTGATAGGTTAACTATGGTACTTACCGGATCTGAAAACATCCGTGAATGTGTACTCTTCCCAAGAGACAGACACAGATTAACTCCTTAATTTTTTTCTTTTTTAGATATTATGGAAGAATATGAAATAGCTGTTATTGGCGGAGGTCCAGCAGGAATTATGGCTGCAATTGCAGCTTCAAAAAATTCCTCAAATGTTATAATACTTGAAAAAAACCCTAAACTAGGTCGTAAACTCTTAACAACCGGTGGGGGAAGATGTAATATTACAAATGCTAAGCCAATTAAAAAGCTATTAAAATTCTATCCTCAAAAAAATTTTTTAAAACACTCTTTTTATACACTTACAAATGAATATTTACTCTCCTTTTTTGAAAATAAAGGTTTAAACTTCATAGAAGAAGACAATAATAGAATTTTTCCTGAAAGTGAAAAATCCAGTGATATCTTAAAAATTCTAACTGATTATTTGGAAGATGTGGTTATAAGTTATAACTTTGAAGTTAAATCAATCAGTGATGATTTTGTTATAAATGATAAGATAAAAGCAGATAAGATTATTATTGCAACAGGTGGTATAACTTATCCTCAAACTGGATGTAGTATTGATAACTATTTTTTAACTTCGCAACCTTTAACTGATATCAAATATGGTCTTGTACCATTAGTTACCAAAAAAGATTTGTCAAGTATTGCTGGGGTAACACTCTATGATGTTGTTATAAGTTATAAGAAAACAAAAGTTCAGGGAAATGTTTTAATTTCACATGTTGGACTAACAGGACCTGGAATTATAGATTTGAGTAATGATATTTCAGAAAGTATAAGTTATAACTTATTAGAAAATGATGATGTTGATGTTGATTTTGAAATAGCTATTGACTTATGTCCTGAGTCTAGTCGTGAAGAGTTACAAGATAAGTTTAATCAGGATTTCCAGACCAAAGGAAAAACAATGATTAAAAATTATTTAAAGTTATTTTTAACAAACAAGTTCATTGATTTCTTTTTAGATGAAATAAACCTTGATGGTGAAACTCAACTTTCAAGAATTAATAAAAAAAGTAAAAACAGACTTATTGAGAATTTAAAAAGATTTACTTTTAATATAACTGGTTTTAATGACAAGTTGGCTAAAGTAACTATTGGAGGTATTGATTTAGACAGTATCAATCCAAAAACAATGGAGTCAACTGTAATACCTGATTTATACTTTGCAGGTGAAGTATTGGATTTACATGGTCCTACCGGTGGGTATAACTTAAAAATTGCTTTTTCAACAGGTTATTTGGCAGGATTATCTGCAAGTGAAAAAAAGAAGGATAGAAATTAAAATTTCTAACCAATAATGAAGTATTTGTACTGTGTTTCGCTATGATCGCTTAAATCTTCAAAAATGTTATCTGAGAAAATCTCATTACAGTTGAATTTTTTAAATACTTCGATGTATTCATCTTCTCTACGATAAATTGCACTGTAATCAGATTCCAAACCTTCAGAATAGAAATCTCTAAGGGTTAATCTGTTTTCCATACATGAAATAGGTTCCATAATGAAAATTTTCATATCCTCTGCACCTATTTTATTAATTTCAGAAACGATAGTTTCCAAGTCATTATCATTGATGTACATTAAAACTCCACTAATAACTATAACATCAAAAGGTGGTTCGATTATTAGTTCATCAATTTTAATATCGGTAGCAGACATTACCTGGAATTTACAGTTGTCATAATTGTTTGATTTGTTGGCTATTTCAATAAGGTCCTGTGAAAAGTCCAAACCTAAAAATGAGTCACATTTATCATGTAATGCTTCAGCCCAACGACCAATTCCACAGCCAATTTCAAGAACTTTTTTATTTGAAACATCAATACTCTCAAAAAGTAGTTTTTTCTCTTCAATATGTCTTTGTTCAGAATTTTCTTTATCCTGGAACAAAACTATGGATAAATCGCTTTCAAATTCTTTAGATGCTCTTTTATTGAAGAAGTCTTTTACTTTATCAGAATTGATGTCTTCATTGCCGCCGTATAGTCTTGACATATAATCACCCAAAATTTTTAATTATTTATGTATAGTTTAAACACATATATAAATTATACATTGTTCATGTCTAAAACCTGATTTTTTCGAAGTGCATCATTATTTACAACACATGTTTTTTTAATAAAATTTCTTAAATAAACAAAATATTTAACTTATATATTTACTAATAGTTATAATATGACAGACAAAATGTTCATGGGTGCATCAACTAAACAAGGTTTGGATATTGCTAATAAAAGTAGAGAAATTATCCGTGGCCTTATTGGAGGTGATGTCAAAGACTTAAATCCTATTGAAAGAGATATTGTTGAAAGGATTGTTCATTCGACTGCAGATCCAGAATATGCAAAATTAGTAAAAATCAGTAATGATTTTGTGGATGCAGCTATGACATCCCTTAAAAATAACGAAACTATTTTAACCGACATTAATATGGTAAAATATGGTATTACACGTTATGAAGGGGAAGTAGAGTGTTATATCAGAAATGAAGAAGTTATTAAAATAGCTAAAGAAAATCAAATCACAAGAGCAGCTGCTGCAATGCGTTATGCTGCTATGAATGATTTTGAAGGAATAGTTGTTTCTGGTAATGCTCCAACTGCTGTTTTTGAAGCTATGGATTTATATGAAAAAGGTGAAATGAATCTTAAAGCTATTGTTGGCGTTCCTGTTGGTTTTGTTGGAGCAGCTGATTCAAAAGAAGCTCTTCATCAATCTGAAATTCCTAATGTTATTGTTGAAGGACCTAAGGGTGGAACACCAATTGCAGTGGCTTGTGTAAATTCATTAATACAACATTTATAGCGTGATAAAATGAATTCTGAAGAATTATTCAAAGAATCTAAAAATTATTTTCCTGGTGGAGTAAACTCCCCAGTACGTGCTTTTAAGCCTTATCCATTTTTTGTTAAAAGTGCTGAAGGTTCAAAACTCACAGATGAAGATGGAAAAACTTACATTGATCATTGTTTAGCATATGGTCCATTAATTTTAGGACATTCCAATCCTGATGTTGTTAGAGACCTTTCTAATCAATTAACCATGGGTACTGCTTATGGTGCTCCTACTGAAAATGAAATTACTCTTGCAAAAGAAGTTATTGATAGAATTCCTTGTGCTGAAATGGTAAGATTCTGTAATAGTGGTACTGAAGCTACTATGAGTGCAATAAGATTAGCACGTGGTTACACAGGCAGGGACAAAATTGTTAAATTTGAAGGAGCATATCACGGAGCACATGATTATGTATTAGTTAAAGGAGGTTCCGGTGCTGCAACTTTACCTGACAGTGCTGGTATTCCAGTAGATACTACTAAAAATACCTTATCCGTTCCATTCAACGATGAAGAAGCTTTAACTAAATTGGTTGAAGAAGAAGGAGAAAACATTGCTTGTATAATTATGGAAATTGTTATGGGTAATGTAGGTTGTATTGAACCAAAACCTGGATTTTTAGAATTTATTAGAAAAATTACTGAAGAAAATGATATTGTTTTAATTTTTGATGAAGTTATTACTGGATTTAGAGCTTCTAGAGGTGGTGCTCAAGAATATTATGGCGTTACTCCAGATTTAACTACTCTTGGTAAAATTGTTGGTGGAGGACTTCCTATGGGAGCATTTTGTGGTAAAAAGGAAATTATGGAATTAATTGCTCCTAATGGTCCGGTTTACCAAGCAGGTACTTTTTCAGGAAATCCAATGTCTGTACAGGCAGGTATTTCAACCTTAACACAATTAAATGATGAATTCTATAAAGAACTTGAAAGAAAAGGAAAATTCCTCAGGGGAAATATAGAATCTATAATTGATGATGAAGGATACAATATCCAACCTGTTGGACTTGCATCAATGTTCCAAATTTACTTTAATCCAGAACCTGTTTACAACTATGCTGATTCTCAAAAATCAGACAGAAAACAGTTCTTAAGATACTTTAAATCCTTGTTAAAACAAGGCGTATTTATTCCACCTTCACAATTTGAGTGTAACTTTATTTCAAATGCTCATTCTATGGAGGATTTACAACAAACTTCAGATGCTATTGAAATTGCATTAAAAGAAGCTTTTAGAAAAAGAAGGTAATTAAAAATGGAAATAGATTATAAAGAAATTGCAATATATGCAGTTATTTTTCTCATTGTTCTAGTTGCTGCTCAACATCTAAGTGTTGTAGTTTCTGGAAGTATGGAACCTGCTTTTTATAGAGGTGACATAGTATTAACAGAAAAATCAGACTTTTTAGGAATTCATGAGTTTAATGTTGATGATGTTCAAGTAGGCGATGTTGTTGTCTATAATGCAATTTGGTATGACCAGCCAGTTATCCACAGAATTATTGATATTAAGGATATTGATGGAACAACAATGTATCTGATTAAGGGGGACAATAATAACGCTCCTGATCCATATTATGTTAAATCAAGTCAAATTACAGATAAAGTTGTTACAATAAACGGTAATTTGGTTGTTATTCCAAAAATTGGTTATCTTTCTATTTGGTTAAGAGGATTATAATTATTATTAAGGTGAGTTAATGTATTTTGAAATCGAAAAACAAGCTATTGATGCTATTAATAAAGCATTAGATCAGTATGATGTAGATATTGATAGAAATTTTAAATTAGAATTTCCACCTAACCCAGATTTAGGTGATTTAGCAAGTACAATTGCTTTTGCACTTACTAAAAAATTAAGAACTTCCCCTCCGGAAGTTGCAAAAGATTTAGTTGAAAAAATTGAAGTGCCTGAAATTTTCTCTAAAGTCCAAAACTTCGGACCTTACGTTAATTTCTTCATTGACTATAGTAAATTTTCAAAATTATTATTGGAAAAAGTTGATGAAAACTATGGTCAGCTTCCAGCATACGGAGAAAAAATTGTTTTAGAACACACTTCTGCAAATCCAAATGGACCATTACACATTGGTCACATTAGAAACTCCATTTTCGGAGATTCACTTTCTAGACTTTTAAAATTAGCTGGAAGAGATGTTGTAACTCAATATTATGTAAATGATATGGGAAGACAAATAGCTATTATTGTTTGCGGTATTACTGAATGCGGTTTAAAAATCGAAGATTATGAAGGAGAAAAAATCGACCACAAAATCGGTAAATTATACTTCGATGCAAACAAAGCTGTTGAAGAAGATGAAGCATTAAATGCTAAAGTTGATGAATTAATCCAAAAATACGAAGAAGGAAGCGACGAAGAGTTAAACAAAGTCTTTGAAGATGTTGTATCCAAATGTATTTCCGGAATGAAAGAATCTCTTTTAAGAATGAACATTGTCCATGATGACTTTGTATGGGAAGGACAATTCGTAAGAAGCGGTGAAGTCGATGGTCTTGTTGACTACATCCAAAAAGAAGGATTTGCTAGCCAAGAAGATGTAATGTTTATTGATTTAACTGAATTTAACATTGAAAAAGAATTTGTTCTTAGAAGATCCAACGGAACTTCCCTTTACTCAACCAGAGATTTAGCATATCACAAATATAAAGCTACTTTAGGTGACACTGTACTTGATATTTTAGGTTCAGACCACAAATTAGCTGCTAAACAAATCAAAGTAATCTTTGAAGAAATCTTCAGACAAACTGCTCCTGAAGTAATCTTTTACGAATTCATTACTCTTCCTGAAGGTTCAATGTCAACCAGAAGAGGTAAATTCGTTTCTGTTGATGAATTAATTGATGAAGCTGTATCAAGAGCTTATGATGAAATTAAATCCAGAAACCCTGACTTAACTGAAGAAGAAATTGCACCAATGGCAGAAGATATTGGTGTTGGAGCTATTAGATTCTTTATTGCTAAATTATCCCCAGAAAAACACTTAACATTCAAATGGGATGAAGCATTAAGCTTTGAGAGAGGTTGTGCATCTATTCAATACGCTCACGCAAGAGCATGCAAATTACTCTCAAAATCTGCTAAAGACATTTCTGCTTTAACTGTCAGCGATGACTGGGTACCTAATGAAAATGAACAAGATTTAATTAGACAAATTGCTAAATTCCCACAAGTTGTTGAAGATTGTGCTAACAAACAAAGAGTTCACAATGTAACACAATACTGTCAAGATTTAGCTGGTTCATTTAATAAATTCTACAAATCAGAACAAGTAATTGGATCTGATGTGGAAGACACCAGATTAATTTTAGTTGACAGAGCTAAAACTACAATTAAAAATGCTTTAGATATTTTAGGTGTATGTGCACCTGAAAAAATGTAGATGGGTTAATTAACTCATCTTTTTTTTTAATTTTGAGGATGTGACGCAAAATTTTTAGTTGAATTTTTGTTTTTTTTTAATTTTTTTTTAATTTTTTCTTATTTTAATTGTTTTTTGTGTTTATTTCGTTGTATATTCTTTTTAGGTTGTGTCCGATTGTATATAGTTTGAATTCAGTGTTTGTGTTTTTTATTCCTGTTGTTGTGAATTCGTGGAGTTTCATGTTTTGTTTTATGTGTGCAAATGGTAGTTCTGCTGTTTTTGATCGTTTTTTGTAGATTTTTTGTGCCCAGTCTGTTTCCATTTTACGTTGCATTCTGATTTTGGAAGGGTTTCCATAGTCTTGAATTGTTCTGTAATTCTTTTTATCGCAGCATATTTCTTTCATAACACAATTTTTACATTCATTTGTCCAATAAGTTATTCTTTGTTTGTTTTTATATTCGTAAGTTCTTCTTCGATATAAAATTTCTCCTAAAGGACAGATATATGTTTCAATTTCTGCATCGTAAGTGAAATTATCTTTTTTGAATGGTTTTTCCCATAAATTGTACTTTTTTTCTTTTCTTGAGAGTTTTCTAGTGGATATATATCCATCTAAGCCTTTTTCTTCAAGATATGTTGTGTTTTCATCTGTGGAATATCCATTATCAGCGCTGAATTGGAAATTTGATGGTAATTCATCGTAGATTTCGATTAAATTTGATTCTAATTGTTCTATTGATGGAATTAGTTCGAAATGGTCTGTTGGATTTTGTGTAATGTATGATGAAAGTATTATTCCTTTATATTCGTCCACAATGATTTGTGCATTGTAATCCCATTCCCATTTGCCTTTTTTATTCTTCATCAAACGAGCATCAGGGTCGTTGATGCTAATTACGTCTTTTGGTGATTCTTTTACTTTTTCTTCGAGTTTATCGAGTTTTTTTAAAACTTTTTTTGGATTTTTTTCTGCTTGTTTTAAAAGATTTAAACTTGAAGAACGTAATTTATCTTTATTTCTATTGTTTTTAGAAGATTTTTGGATTTCTTTTACTGTTTCTTTGAATTTTTCTTTGTCTGTTAATGATTCTGGGACTGAATTTCCAGATTCATCTTCAAGTTCTTCATCTTCTTTTTGATCAAGTTCAATACTTTTTTTGAGGTGTTTTTTCATGATTTTGATTTGGTTTTCATCGGTTAATTTATTGATGGATGTTTTTGCTTTGATTTTTGTTCCATCTAAGCTCACATGATGGATTTTGATTAAATCATTTTCTTTTGCAATTTTAATGGTTGTTTTGAATGCTTCGTCGATTAAATCAGTATAATCGACTTTAAATCGTGCTATTGTCCTGTATGATGGTTTTTCCATTGCTGCAAGATACATATATGCAATGTCTGTTCTTGTTTTTCTTTCTATTTCTCTTGAAGACAATCCACCATCAAATACACTCATTAAAATGAGTCTGAGCAATAATTCTCGTGGATAAGCAAATTCACCAGGCTTTCCACGAAATTCCTGGTTTGCTTTCGAACAATCAATTAAATCAACCACATTTTTAATAAAATAGCAAGGATGATCTTCAGGAATCAAATTTCGCAAGTCCATAGGGACCAACATTGTCTGATTTATATTATCATCTTTTAAAACCATGAATAAAACAACCATAAATATTAATATCTATAATAAACGATTGTACTTCATAGTATATAAAATTAAAGAAAAATAAAACAATTAAAATTAGAAAAAATTGTGACTTCGTGTCACATCCTCTTTTTTTTAAAAATAGAATAAAAAATGGAATTTATTTATTTAATTTATAACTTCCATCTTCAACAATATATTTTGGGACAATTATTTTAAAAGAACGGATAATATTCAAATAGAAATCATCAAGTTCTCTGTCCGCGTAAGGGTATGTGAATTCAAAGATGTATAAATTGCTGTCTTTTACATATAAGAATTCATTACGTCTCATTTCATTTTCACCGTCGGAAAATGAAGAAACAATCATATAGTAAATATCATCATTTATTGGAATAAAATCAGACATTACTATATCGATTTTAGGATTATTTTCAATATTTTTTTCAATGTCTTCTTTGATTGCTGGAAGTCCTACCAATGTAGGGGTGGTTGAGAATTTAATGGACATTGGAATCTTGGTATTTACAAGATATAAGTCATTAAATTCATCTTTTGTGTTAACAGCTTCAAAATCTTCCGGCATTAGAAGAGTTGAAAAACCATTACTAAACATAGTCATATTTATCACTATTTGTGTGCATAGTAGAATACTAATTCATCGTCTTTGATTTCATCCAAACGAGCAAATCCTACTCTTTCAAACTGAACAATGTCTCCAACTTCTAAATCGTTAAGTGCAATTTCACCAAGACCAGTTTTTACAGATGCATCATCCATAACAATTTTAACGTTTACATTTTCTTTGGTTGGTACCCATTGGATGATTCTAGCTTTTATATCTCTTGCCTCTTCAAATGAAGTTGAATGATAGTTTACATCTTCACCAGCTATTTCAACGTTAACAGCATCCATTAATCTGAAAAGTCCATCAGCATAATCTGCTTTTGCAATGTATGCACTGCCGTCGAATGAAAGTAATCTGTTTCCTCTGTCCATATGATCTGCGTGAAGTGGTCTTTCGATAGTTACGTCTCCATCTTCATATCCGTTAACGCTAACTTCTACAGGTTCTTCACAGAAGAAATATCTGTTAGCTATTGGTTCTACAAAGTTACGGTTTAAACCATAAATCTTTTTCCAGCTGATAGCAGAATCAGCCATTTTAACACCAATTTCGGTAATTAAGTTGTAAATGGTTCTTGGATCAATTCCTCTTCTTGCAATAGCTCTTAAGGTTCCAAGTCTAGGGTCGTCCCATCCACTGTAGGTTCCATCTTCAATTCCAGCCATTGCTTTTGAGGTACTAAGAGCAATATCTTCCATTTTAAGTCTTCCGTAATGGATGAATTCCGGTAAGTCCCATTCCATGTGGTCGTATAAGTATTTTTGTTTTTCACTGTTTGCTAAATGGTCTTTACCTCTTAAAACATGAGTCATTCCCATTAAATGGTCATCTACAGATACAGAGAAGTTCATCATAGGATATATTCTGTATTTGGTTCCCATACGTGGGTGTTCTTCGTCAACTAATCTCATAGCAACCCAGTCACGAATAGCAGGGTTTTTGTGGTTAATGTCTGTTTTTACACGAAGAACTGCTTCACCCGCTTGCATGGTGTCAAATTTTTCCCATAATGCAAGGTTTTCTTCTACACTGTTGTCTCTACATGGACAAGGTTTGCAGTTGTCTTTAAGTTCTTTAAATGTCGCACCATCACAGGTACACATGTATGCAGCACCTTTTTCGATTAATTGACGTGCGTAATCATAATAAATCTCAAATCTGTCAGACTGATAGATGATTTCATCAGGATTAATTCCTAACCATGCTAAGTCTTCAGGAATCATTTCATAAGCAGGTTCAAATACTCTTTTTGGATCAGTATCTTCGATTCTTAAGATTAATTTACCGTTGTGTCTTTTTACATACTCAGCGTTAGGAACAGCTGCTCTGGAGTGTCCAATATGTAATGGTCCACTTGGGTTTGGAGCAAAACGCAATACAATGTTTTCATGAGTTCCTGGAAGCTCTTGAAGTCCTACTTCTTTAGCTTTTGGTTTTTTCTCTTCAACTTCTACACCGTATTTTTTCATTTCACTTGCCTGTTCTTCAGCTGATAAAGCATTTACCTGAGCTACGATTTTACCAGCTAACGGTCCAATTTCTTTAGCTTTACTTCTAAGTTCTTCTTCATTTGCCATGATTGAACCTATAACAGCACCAGGATTTGCACTTCCTTTATGTTTAGCTGCATTTAATAAAGCATATTTAAAAACAATTTTTTCTAAATCATTCATTTAATCATCACAATTTAATTAATTAACTTAAAAAATAGCATTATTATTTATCTAATTGCGAATATATAAATATTAGTAAGAGTAGTTTAAAATAAGTGAATATTATGATTAATAAAGCAAAGCAATATATTGAAAATGACGATTATGAAAAAGCTATTAAACTTGCCCGTAAAAGACATTCAAAGGATGATATTACTAATTACCTTGAAATTTTGGATTTATTAATCAATAAAGATTATCTTCCTGCTTTAGAAGAAAAAGGACTTTATTATCAGTTTTATGATAAAAATCATGATGATGGGGATTATGGTGAAAAATATTTTGATAAATACTTAAATAAACAGCCTAAATCTGTAAATGTAATATGTGATAAGGCAATGTCCAGACTAAATAAGCAGGATTATGAATCAGCACTTGAATTAATGGATAATGCTTATAAAAACTATTCTTCTTATTCTAAAAAAGAAAAGCCACGTATTTTAAAAAGTGAAATATTAATTGGGAAAGTGGAGATTTTACTTAAGCAAAAAAGATACGATGATGCTTTAGTATTTATTAAAAGCTATGAAAATCAGTTTGATTCAACTCAAAAATCTGATTTGTACATGGGCCAAATTCTTCAAAAAACAGGTAAAAATGAACAGGCACTTATGTATTTGAATAAATCATTACTTGAAGAAGACACTCTTATTGGATTTAATGCAAAAGGTGATGCATTATATGAACTTGGCAGATACAAAGATGCTCTAAAAGAATATAATTATTGTCTTAACTATGAAAGTAAAGTTGATGATTTGGAACTTATTACAAATTTTAACTACAAATCTGCATATTGCTGTTTAAATCTTGGCGATGAAAGTGAAGCTATTAAATATCTAAACAAAACAATTCACATGTTAAATGAACATGGAAGACTTCCAAGAGATATTGAAGCTATTTATCAAAAATGCTCATTTGAAAAAGAAAGGATCTTAAAAAAAGGCAATGTGGAAGATGTTGAATTTAGAAAAAATAAATTCTTTTCTACTAAAACAACTTTAATCATTTTTGGTGTTGTTTTGGTGTTGTTTTTCATTTTAAAAATTTTGGGCTATTAATTGGTGTATTTGCATTGTCTGGTATGCATGTTAATGTAAATATTTCAATATTTTTTATATTTTTTGTGTTTTACCCTAATCTTTATTATATATTAATTACATAATTATTCATACTATCAAAAATAAACTTGGTGTAGATATGGTTAAATATGTAAATTATGTATTATTAGCTGTTTTAATGATGATACTATCATTATCTTCTGTTTGCGCTGCAGATGGGGACATTAATGATAATTTAACATCTACATCAGATATTAATGAATTAATTACTGATTCTTCTATTGATTTAGTTGAAATTGAGGATGTTGACATCTTACAACATGAAATCAATGATAATAATGTAATTTATGATAATGATCAAGTTGATATCTCTGAAATTAATTCTAATAATGTTAGTTTTACTGATTCTATTATTGATGATGCTAATGATGAACAAGTAATATGTACTGTTGATAGTGTATATAATAATTATACTGTTATTTGTAATTCTAGTTACACTGAGCCTCAAGATGTAAGTAGTTCTATTTTTAATAATGATGTATCAAACAATGTTTTAACTTATGATGTATCTGATGATACAAGTGATGTTGTTGATGATACTGTTGTTATTGTTGATTGTAGTAACATGACTGTAGTTAATGATAATGTTATTGTTGTTGATTGTAGTGATGTAACTATTGTTGATGATGACAACAATATGTGTTCAATACATACTAATGCTAACTATGGTAATGATGTTGTTGGTGTTGGTAAACATAATTCATATTTGCTATCTGTTGATGCTATTGATATTGGTTATAGTATTATGTGTATTAAGATTGATAAATGTAATATATCTTTATTGCCTACTAATGTTATTGGTGTATCAAATACTAAATTATGTATTTGTGATGTTAATGCAGTTGATGGTAATAATGTTTCAAATTCATTTAGTGCAGATAAACTATATATTATAATTAAATGTATTTGTGGTAATAACTGCTCATATTTGAATAATATATCTAAACTTAATAATTCAGCTATTGGTACTAATAATATTAGTCAATCTGCTGATGACGTATTGCCTAATGTTACTGATGTGGATAATACTAATGATGGTAATGCTAATAGTAATGCTAATTATGTTCAATCTTCAGATTCTAGTGATGTTAATATTAATAATATTACTTCAAGTAATGGTGGTATTTGTAGTAATATTATTAATGTATTATTGCATAGTGGTGTTGCCAAATTTGACATTGTTAAACTTAGTGTATTTGATACTATTTGCCCTATCCCTATTGGTGATTTTACAGGCATTTCTTCAAATGATAATTTGGTAGTATATTTGGCCTATGAAAATTACACTCTAATCAGTACTATTCTGGATAAATTCACTTCAATTATTCAAAATGAAGTTTCATCCTCTAGTTTTATGGGTGTGGTTAAACCAGACTATATTGCTATAGCTAGTGATACTGTAATTTTTGATAAAAAAGCAGATCTAACTGGTGAGGTGACGAGATCAATTGTCAGTGATGTTGGTGGGACGCGACATATTTTAGATTTATCTAAATTTAAGGAAATCAACATATATTTTGATGTTGTTAAACATAAAAGTGTTGCCAAGTTCCTTTGGGACTACAAGTTTAGTTCTACGATACCTGATAAACTCACAGTTAATACATTGGATCGAAATATTCCATCTGCTGGTATAACTGCTGATATGGATATGCGGTAAAAAACCGTTTGCCAGTATTAATGTAACTGGTCTGTAAGTATTTTTGTAACTATAATTGGTGAAATACATTATATGCTAATTAGTTTGTCTTTTGGATTTTATAATCTAATTAAAACAAGATATTTGGTATTTTGAGGTGTATTTGGCTATTATTTGTGCAAATTATTGATATATTTAGTTTGTATTAGCTCATGCAAGAAACTATTTTTAAAGCTAATAATTCATTAATTTAATTGCAATTCTCGTTTTTTATAAATAAATTCTTATTTCAAGAATAATACTAATAACATTAAACACTATAAATAATATTTAGAAATTTATTTTGTGATTTTAATGAGGCTTGGAAAAACTAATCTTGAAGTAAATAAGAATGGATTTGGTGCTCTTCCTATTCAAAGAAGAAACGAAAAGGATTCTGTTGAAATACTTAAAAATGCATATGACAACGGAATAGACTTTTATGATACTGCACGCTTTTACACTGATAGTGAAGAAAAAATGGGATTGGCTTTTGAAGATGTTCGTGAAAACATTTATATCGCTACAAAAACCGCAGCAGAAGATGTTGAAGGATTCTGGAAGGATTTGGAAACTTCACTTAAAAATCTAAAAACAGATTATGTTGATTTATATCAGTTTCATAATCTCTCATTTTGCCCAAAAGAAGATGATGAATTATACAAAGCAATGATTGAAGCAAAAAATCAGGGTAAAATTAAACATATTGGAATTACTACACACAAAATATCTCATGCTCATGAAGCTTTGGACAGCGGACTTTATGAAACATTACAATATCCATTTTCCTATTTAAGTGGAAATGAAGAATTGGAACTTGTTGAAAAATGCAGACAACTTGATGTTGGTTTTATTGCAATGAAAGCAATGGGTGGGGGATTAATTAAAAACTCAAAAGCCAGTTTTGCCTACATTAATCAATTTGAAAATGTTTTGCCAATATGGGGAATTCAAAAAATAGAAGAACTTGACGAATTCTTATCATATGATGAAAACACTGTTTTAACAAGTGATTTAGAAAAAGACATTGAAAATGACAGAAAAGAACTTGGAGTTAACTTTTGTAGAGGCTGTGCATACTGTATGCCTTGTCCTGAAGAAATAAACATCAGTTTATGTGCTAGAATGTCTCTTTGGGTTAGACGTTTTCCTTCAGAGCCTTATTTAACAAAAGACTATCAGGAAATGATGGAAAAAATAAATCAGTGCAGCGAATGTTATGAGTGTGTTGATAAATGTCCGTATGAATTGGATATTCCTAAGCTTATGCGTGAAAACTATGAAGATTATCAAAATATTTTAAATAAAAAAACAAAGGTGTAAGTATGAAACAATGTATTACTAATCCAAATGAAGTTGATTGGGTTAATTTCTGGGCTGAGCGCTTAGAAAACAAAATTGATAAAAACTGGGATGAAGCAGCACCTGGATTTTATAAAAGAACAAGAAAAGAGGATTATCAAACTGCATTATTTGATAAATTAATTCTTGATGAAAATGATGTTGTTTTGGATGTTGGATGTGGTGAAGGATCAATTACAATTCCAATAGCTAAACAGGTTAAAAAAGTAATTGGAGTAGATTCTTCTCCTAAAATGCTGGAATATCTTGAAAAAAGAGCTAAAGACAATGATGTGGATAATATTGAAACCATCTTAAAACCGATTGAAGATATTACTTATGATGAAATCGGAGATGTTGATGTAGTTGTATGCTCAAGATCACTTAACGGTATTGTTCCTATTGATAAAACATTATTAGAGCTTGATAAAATTGCAAATAAATATGTTTTTATCACTATTTTTGGGCCTGAAAACAAAAAACTTGAAAAGGACTTTGAAAAGGAAATCGGAATTAAAACAGAAGATTTCCCGGACTATGATTACTTCTTTAATATATTGTTTAACCTTGGAATCTATGCTAATGTTGAGAGATTTGACTTAAACAACTATAAAAAATACAACAGTATAGATGAAGCAATGGATAATGGTAAATTCAGAATTGAATTGTATGATGATGGTCAAAAAGACCTTTTAAGAAAGTATTTACAAAAAGCCCTAACCTATGATGAGGAGTCTAAAAAATATTATAATGTCAAGGATAAGGCAGACTGGATTTTAATCTGGTGGAAAAAATAGCTAATAAGAGTATTGGATAAAAATCCAATACCTTATGTGTTTAATTTGATTTTATCATTGTTAAAATCATTTTGTATGGGCAGTTTACTGCCTGAAGTGCGTGTGGTTCATCTGCAGGCATGATAATCATTTCACCTGCTTTGACAGTATGTTTTACACCGGAAATTGTAATTTCAGCTTCCCCGTCAATAATTTGAACCATTGCATCAAAAGGAGCAGAATGTTCAGATAAGCCTTGACCTTTGTCAAAAGCAAAAACTGTAACAGTTCCTAACTCTTTTTTAATAATTTCTTTACTTACTACACTATCTTTTTGATAGTCAATTAAGGATTGTGTTTTTAATGCTTTGGATTTTATATCCTCGCTCATGATTTATTCTCCCATAATTTTTTTAATATCTACAAGTGCATTTCCTGATGTAGGAGTTAAGTTGTAGTTTTCAACTAATACGTTTAAGATGTCTTCGTTACACCATGCAGGAAGAACTGGTCCAATCCACATGTCGGTTTTTCCAAGATAGAGTAATGCCCAAAGTACTGCAGCTGCTTTTTGTTCCATCCAACTTAAAACGATTGTTAATGGTAATTCGTTTAATTCCATGTCGAATAATTCACATAAAGCTAATGCAATGTCTACTGCAACAATGGTATCGTTACATTGACCTAAATCTAATAATCTTGGAATTCCTTCAATGTCTCCTAAGTCAAGGTCGTTGAATTTGAATTTTCCACATGCTAAGGTTAAGATAACGGTATCTTCTGGTAAGTTTTGTACAAATTCTCTGTAGTAGTTGTTTTGTTTGGATGCTTTGTCACATCCTCCAACAACGAAGAATCTGCTGATTTTACCTTCAAGTACAAGTTTTTTGATTGCATCTGCATGTTCAATAACTGCTCCTGCACTCCAACCGGTAGTAACAGTGGTTAATTCTTCTGCTTCAAGTGATCCAAGAGATTTAGCACATTCGATTACTTCACTAAAGTCGTAGTTTTCAATGGTTTTTACATCTTCAAGTTTAGCTACGTCCATAGTGAACATTCTTTGTTTGTAGTCTTCATGAGCTGGTAATACACAGTTACTGGTTCCAACAATAGCTGCATTGTATTTTTTAAAGATAGCTCTTTGATCGTGCCATGCACCACCTAACTGACCTGCCAAGTTTTCATACTTGTTAAGTCCAGGATATCCGTGTGCTGGTAACATTTCAGAGTGGGTGTAGACTTTAATGTCAGTTCCTTCTACCTGTTTTAATAACTCTTCAAGAGCTTTTAAGTCGTGACCGGTTACAATAATTGCTGGTCCTTCTTGTGCACCTACTTTTACTTCAACCGGTTGTGGTTCGCCGTAAGCTTCAATGTGCGCATCTTTGAGTAATCTCATTACATCAACACTTACTTTTCCAGCTTCAAGAGCTAAGCCAACTAAATCCTGTGCATCGAAGTTAACATTGGTAAGTGTGGTGTACAAACCTTTGGTTAAAAATGCGTCTATTTCAGGGTCTTTTTTACCTAAAACATTTGCATTGTAGTTGTATGCACTAATTCCTTTTAAGGTGAAGATAAGATTGTCCTGTAATCTTGCAACGGTTGCATTTTTACCGCAAACTCCACTTACAGTACATCCTGTGCCTTTAGCAGTCTGGGAACATTGGTAACAAAACATATCTAAATCATTTGCCATAATAATTACCTCTTTTTTTGTTCGTTATTTATATAATAGAATTGGATTATATATAAGTATATTGTTACTTTTTAAGTAGTAATAGTAAGCATTAAATACAGTTTTTAACAAACTTGTATGTATGAATGTAGCTGTACTTAAGAAGTTAGGCCTAACTATGTATGAGGCTCAAGCATATGTAACACTCACTTCATTAATCTCATCAACTGCAACAGAAATATCTGAAAAATCAGGCATTCCTCGCAGTAAAATATATGAGGTTTTGAAGGGTCTTGTCCAAAAGGAATATGTTGATGTTGAAGACGGAAGACCATTGACTTATAATGTAAGATCACCTGTTGAAGTTTTAAGCGGTGAAAAAACAAGATTAAATGAACAGATTGATGATACAATTTCAAGTCTCACATATGTTTATGAAAATGGAATGTCTCAGGTTCAAGCACCAATCTGGAGAATTTATGGTGTTGAGAGAATTATCAGCCGAGAAATCGAAATCATTGAAAGAGCACGCACATCTATAAACATGAGAATTGGTTTTTTACTTGAAGGTGAGGGTGAAGCACTTGTCAGGGCATTTAGAAAAAGAAGAAACTTTAAGATAAATATTCTTGCATCACCGACATGTTATATCAATGATGAACCCTTTGATATTGTTGGATTTTTTGAGGAAAATGGAATTGAAGTTTACAAAGCAGATATTCCATTTGCAAAGGTTTTAATTTCTGATTCAAAGGAAATGATGCATATTTATGCAAAGTTTAGTGAAGATAAAAGAACTGTAATTCCCGAATCTACAATAGGTATTCTAAATAAATACGAAGACATTGCAAAAAACTATGATGAGCGGTTTATGAATCAGTTGAATAAAATTCAAAATAAAAATGGAAATAAATAATTATTATATTGGGGAAATATTTATATACTGGTTGTTTTAATTTAATATATAGTTATATAAAATTATAACAATTGTGATAAAATTAATTATGGTGAAATTAATGAATAAAAAAATTACATTCGTTTTAGTTTTAGCACTTGCAGCATGTTTGATGGTTGGTGCTGTCAGTGCAGGATTCTTTGATTTCTTAGGAGGGGAGGGTGACTCTGTAAAAATAGGTTACTTACCTTCCGACCACGATGCAGCACTTTTTGTTGCTGATGCCAAAGGTATGTTTAAAGACAACAACATCACTGTTGAACTTGTACAATTCAACAATGGTGGTGACTTAATGACTGCTATGGCAAGTGGAGAAGTCGATGTAGGTTATCTTGGTATTACTCCAGTATTATCTTCAGTAGCAAAAGGAGTTCCTGTTAAAATAGTTTCTTCTGCTCAAACTGAAGGTTCAGGTATTGTTGTAACTAAAGACTCTGGAATTAAAACTCCTGCAGATTTAAAAGGAAAATCTATTGCAACTCCTGGTGAAGCATCTATTCAACATGCTTTACTTGTTTACTACTTAAATCAGACTGGTTTAACTGTTGATGATTTAAATGTATCTGCAATGAAAGTTCCTTCAATGAATGATGCTTTAAAAACAGGTCAAATTGATGGTATTGTTACCTATCAGCCTTATGTATCCATTGCTGCAAACCAAAGCAATTCCGAAATTTTAGCTAACTCAACTGAAATATTGCCAAAACACCCTTGCTGTGTTGTTGCTGCTTCAGACAATTTCATTAAAGATCATGAAGCTGAATTAAAAATTATTGTTAAAGTTCATGAAAATGCAACTAAATTCATCAATAAAAATATTGAATCTGGCGATGTTGATAAAATCGTAAAACTCTTACCTGAAGATATTGTTTCTGATGCTAATCTTGAAGCAGATTCTTTAATCAGTTTCCCATTTATCTATGGTATTGATGATGGCTTTAAATCAGATGTTGATGCTTTCCAACAACTTGAAGTAAGTATTGGTCTTTTAAACAGTACAATTCCTCAAGACAAATTATACTGGCAAGCATAGTTAATTAAACTATGCTTTTTTTTAATTTTTTTCGTATTCTATTTTTAGCTTTTCAATAGCTTTTTTTGTTTTTTCGTCTGAAACCTTGTTAATGACTCTTTGATTTTCAATTAATCTGTCCATATAAACTTTTCTTTCATCTTCGCCGACCATTTTGTATCTTGAAAAATTAACAAGAGATTCAATAAGTGCAGGCATGCCTCTGTTAAATGGAGATGCCTTTTTGTCGTTTATGGCTACTTTTCTTATTTTTCCAACAATTGAATAGATGTTATTGTCACCCTGAATTGGGAAATTTTCAGGAGTCTTAATCTCTATCTCATCAACATCCACAATAATGAAAGCTGGGGTGTTTTTAATGATAGCTATGTCATCATCGTCAGTATAATATTCATCGTCTAAACAATCTAGTGTAGAGTATGTGAAAACTAATGGATTTTGTGTAATGTTAACTACATATTCATTAGTATCAAGTATGTTTTTTAATGTTTTTGACCCTTCAAAGATGCTGCAGTATACTTTATCTCCACCTAAATACTGAAATCCAAATGCTCCGGCATTTTTTTTACCGTTTTTATCAATTGTGGTGGTGATGCATTCATAATGAATGTTTTTTTCAATTCCAATTTCGGATAAGTCATTCATTTAAATGCACCTCTTTTTTCAAAGTATTCATTTCCTGTTTTTATAAGTCCAACAAAAACATCACACAAATCATTTAATGAATTTTTAAGGTTTTCATCATTACTTGTTTGTATTGCCTGGTCGATGTTTTTGGTATATTCCGGAAACATTACCATTCCATTTTCAAAAAACGGATCATATTCGTTAATGTTAATTTCTTCTTTGGATAAATCATCAACTATTTCTTCGTGTAATTGCTTTAAATCATTGCGACAGTTATTAATGTCAGCTATTATTTCATCTGTAGGGTTGTTATCTGCAATTTTTTGAAAAATAGTGTTGATTTGAATCATACAAAGAGTATATAATTCTAAGTTAATTTCACCATCCATAATATCACCTGATTATGAATTAAAGTTTAAAAAAAGAAAAAAAGAGAAAAATTTCTCAAAAGAGAAATTATAATTTGATTTTAATATCGAGTGCACTGGAACCTTCTTCGTAAACGAAGATTGGGTTGATGTCTAACTCGGATATTTCTGGGAAGTCTAAAGTTAATCTAGCTACTCTTTTAATAGCTTCTTTAACTTCTTCGACATCACAAGCAGCTTCTCCTCTGTATCCTTCAAGTAATTTGGATACTTTGGTGCTGTTGATTTGTTCATCAATTTCTTGTGAGGTCATACCTTTTGCAAGGTTGAATGAAACGTCTTCAATAAGGTTAACGTAGATTCCACCCATACCAAATGCAATCATAGGTCCGAATTGTTGGTCACGAATCATACCAACGATTACTTCTTCACCGGAATCCATCATTTTTTGTACTTCTACACCATCAGGGATAATGTCTGGGTGTGCTGCTTTTGCATTTGCGATAATTTCTTCGTAGGTTTCTTTAGCTTCTTCTGGGCTGTTGATTCCTACTTTTACACCACCGATATCGGATTTGTGTAAAATTTTATCGGATGCAATTTTAAGTACAACTGGGAATTCCATTTCTTCTGCAAGATCTGCTGCTTCATCAGCACTGGTAGATAATTTAATAGGTGCTGCGGAAATTCCGTATGCTTCAGCTACTGCGTATGCTTCACTACCGAGTAAAGTGTCTCTGCCGTCAGCTTTAACTTTGTCAAAGATTGCTTTTACAGCGTCTTTGTCAACGTCACTTACGTTTTCAACAACATCATCATATACTTTATCTTCGAGTTTAGCATATTGAGTCATTGCTTTAAGAGCAGTTACTGCAGTTTCAGGGAATACATAAGTTGGTACTCCGTTTTCTCTTAAGAGATTGTTTGCGTTTTCAAAGGATGGACCACCCATGTTTACTACAACAATAGGTTTGTCGAATTCTTTGCTTTCTTCTAAGATTGCGTTTGCAATTCCATCTGGGTCTGCAGATGCGGTAGGACAAACCATTACGATAATACTGTCAACTTCATCTTGACTTAATACAATTTCTAATGATTCTTTGTATCTGCTTACAGGAGCGTCTCCTAATACGTCAATAGGGTTTTTTGCACTTCCTTCTTCAGTTACGCATTCTTTTAATTTAGCAGTAGTTTCTTCATCAAATTGAACAAGTTTTAATCCTGCTTTTTCCATTGCGTCTACGGTAAGTACTCCTCCACCACCAGCGTTGGTAATGATAGCAACGTTGTCTCCTCTTGGGAGAGGTGCTTTTGAAAATGCTAAACCTAAGTCGAACAATTCAGCCATGGTTTCAACACGAAGGATTCCGGATTGACGGAATGCAGTATCAAATGCGAGGTCACTTCCTGCAAGTGCTCCAGTGTGGGAGGATGCAGCTTCTGCTCCCGCAGAACTTGAACCTGATTTAAGTACAATAATTGGTTTTTTGTGAGCGGTTTCTCTCATGGTTCTTACAAAGTCTTCATCATCGGAGATGGATTCTAAGTAACAAATAATAACATTGGTTTCGTCATCTTCTGCTAAGTATTGTAAGAGTTCAATTTCACTTACTCCTGCTTTGTTACCTAAACTGATAACTTTACTAAATCCAATTCCAGAAGCAATACTCCAGTCGATGATAGCTACCATCATAGCTCCACTTTGAGAGATGAATGCCATATTTCCTTTAGGTGGCATCATTTGTGAAAATGATCCGTTTAATGGAGTGTGGGAATCTGTAATTCCTAAACTGTTAGGTCCAATAATATTTATTCCATATTCTTTACCGAGGGATACTAATTCTTCTTCTAATTTAGCACCTTCTTCACCTACTTCTTTGAAACCAGCAGTAATAACTACCATGTTTTCAATACCACATTCACCACATTCTTTAACAGCTGTGTTTACGAATGGGGATGGAATTGTGATAATTGCAAGGTCTACTTTTCCAGGAACATCTTTTATATTTTCATATGCTGTTTTACCTAAAATCTCTCCACCTCTTGGGTTTACAGGGTAGATTTCGCCTTCAAATCCATCATTGATCAAATTGTCAACAATGATGTATCCAACTTTTCCAGGAGTATTGGATGCACCAATAACTGCCACAGATTCAGGTTTAAACATTTTATTGAGATCTATCATAAGTTTCTCTCCTTATTGAATTTATCAAATTCGTTATAAAGTATTAATTTATAATAATTTATAATGATAAATTAATTAAAATTTATACTGCTTATGATTTATATCTGTTTCCTTATTTAAATGTATAGAATTTTTATTGATTTTTTTTGTATTCATGGTATTAATTTTATAAATATGTTACTAATTTGTTAAATTGTCCGTTCATTTTTTTGAGATTATTATAAAATGATTTATAAAGTATTTAAATTCATAATAAATATTGTAATATGGAAAAATTACATGGAGGTAATAAAATTATGAAAAAATCATATTCAATTCTAATGTTTTTCGTAATGATTTTGGCGATTTCATGCGTTAGTGCAGCTGATGTGGATTCAGACATTGCTTTAGATGAATCAAGTCCTGCTGTTCTTGCAGAAACTCCAAAAAATTACTCCGCACTTTAAGATTTAATTGATAATGGTGGAATCATTTCAGGATATTCTGGTACTATTGAAATTTCAAATTCAGACTTTATTGTTGATGATAGTAACAGTACTGTAATCTATATAGACCATGGTAGTTTGTCATTAGGTAACAATACAATGATGGTAGTTGGAATTCCAATTTATGTGGTTGAATCTAGTATTGCTTCACCAGTCAGTATTGTTGTTTTAGACAATAAAACTTATGATGCATCTGTATTTGATACTGTTGAGCTTAATGCTACTTTAGTTGATGATAATGGAAATGCAATTTATGATCCTAATTTCAGATTTACTGTTAATGAAACTGTTGTAGATGATATTTCATTTGATGGTTGTGTATACAAAGCTCAATATACTTTACAAAATGTTGGTGTAAATGTTATTTCTTTAAACTATGCTTCCAATGATTTAGTAATTAAAAACGGAGCTTACAATGCATCTAAAATAGATACTTATATCCAATTCTCATCCAGTTTCACACGTGTTGCATGTGACTACAATGCTGGTGAGAGGGGAGCTAAATTCTATGCAACTTTAAAAGATGCAAATGGAAACGTATTAGCTAACAAGACTGTTTACATTTCAATTCTTGGATAAACATACAAATTCACCACTGATAAAGATGGTAAATTTGGTATGCAGGTTAACTTCGCATCTGCAGGTGTATACACATACGTATTATCCTTTGAAGGGGATGAAACCTGTAATGCAGCAGATTCATTTACTACCAAATTAACAGTAAATAAAAAAGCTATGGGAATAAAAGCAAGCAATGTTGCTTTTAAATCATACAAAAAAACAAAAACAGTAAGTGTAAAATTATTCACTACAAAAAATCCATACAATGGAAAAACCTACTTAAGTGCAGGTAAAAAAGTAACTTTAAAAGTAAATGGTAAAACATACACTGCTCAAATTGATAAATATGGAAATGCTAAGTTTAACATTAAATTAACTAAAAAAGGTAAATACACAGCAGTTATTAAATTTGCTGGTGATAAAACCTACAAAGCAGTTTCAAAATCAATTAGAGTTACTATTAAATAAGAAGAGTAATTTTACTCTTTTTTTCTTTTTTTTATTTTTCAATAAATCTAATCTTTTAATCACATTAAAATTAATTTTATTAAACTTTATAACATAAGATTTCTATAAATATATATGATTAATAAACAATTGATATTTTGAAATATTTGAATATTTTTAATAAATATCAAAATTAGGAGATATTATGAGCTTAATTATTGCATATATAGGTAAAAAAGGATGTGTAATGGCTGCTGATAAAAGAAGAATAGGATATTTTGGTGATAAAGAGAATTTAGACTTATTGGAAGAAGAATTATATAGTGGATCAATCAACAGTGATGATGATTTTTTAAATAGAGCATCTGAATTAGGTATCTCAGTTAAGATTACTGATGATGCAAGTAAATTAAAAACCGTTGGAAACTGTATTCGTGGTGAAGTAAGTACCAAAGGAACAATGGAAACAAAAAGAAGAAGGATTTACGGAACTACAAACGGTTATCAAATCATCGAACTGTTAGGTTCACAGACAAAATCACGTAATGCTGGAAAAAGCGGAATTGTAATTTTCGGTAACAATTTTGCAAAGAAAATGGCTCAAAATTTAGTTTCTAAAAAAGTAAAGAGTTTCAAAAGCTTAAGATACATTGGAGATGTATTTGAAGATATTTTAAAAGAAGTGTCTTCTAAAACCCCAACTGTTGGTAAAAACTTTGATGTTTTAATGCAACAGCCTAATTTCAATGAATCTGAAGCCCAAAAACACTTGGACTTAACTATCGATCATGATATTAAAGTATTAACTAAATTCAGACAAGAACTCACAGAACAACTTGTACAGCAATCTATTGAAATTGAAATGGCAAGTAAAATTATAGAAAAAGGCAGTATCGGACGTGTTGTTAATGTTGATGGAAACATGATTTTTGTCCAGTTAAATGAAAAAACACAAGCTATGGACACCAACTGGAAAAAACAACTTGCAGCACCTGGTCAGAATGTCTTAATGTTTAGTGAAGGTTTAAGTGCAGCTATTGGAGATGAAGTAGTTATTGAAAATGGTAATTTGTGCCTTAAAAAGGACAAGTCATCTTTAAAATGTGATATTATTTTATGTTCTTTATAAAAAGGGGATTTAAATGAAAATTACATTTTTAGGAAGTGGTGGTGGACGTTTTTCCGCCATCTCTCAAAGAAGGATGACTGGAGGGTTCAGGATTGATAATCTTGGAGGTAAAAATTATCATGTTGACCCAGGTCCAGGAGCACTTGTTAGAACATACCAGTTTGGATTTGATCCACGTAATTTAAGTGGTGTTTTTGTATCTCATGCCCATACTGACCATTATAATGATGCTGAGATACTGATAGAAGCTATGACAAGAGGTATGACAAAGCACAATGGTACAATATTTGGAAGTGGCAGTGTATTAAACGGCTATGAAGACTGGGGTCCATGCATTTCCAAGTACCACCAATCAAAATCCAAGTCAGTAGTTTTAGAACCAAGTAAGGTTCATGAAGTTGACTCAATTAAAGTAAAAGGTACTGCAATCCAGCATGGTGATCCTAAAGGAGCAGGATTTCAGATAGACTATAATGGGTTTAAATTGTCTTACACTTCAGATACTGGTTATTTTGACGGTTTGGCAAAAGAGCATAAAGGTGCAGATATTCTTATTGCCAGTGTATTAAGACCTGGTGAAAAATCAATACCTGGACATATGTGTTCACGTAATTTCATTGATTTAATTGAAGAAGTACAGCCAAAAGTAGCTGTAATGACTCATTTAGGTCTTAAAATGATATCCAACAACCCTGTTGTTGAAGCTAAAAACATTTCTAAAAAAACAGGTATTAAAACAATCTCTGCATTTGACGGATTGTCATTTAACATAAACTACAATAATCCAAGAAAATTCAGATTGATTTCGCTTAAGGATGTTGAATCCTCAATGCACAGTACAAGCCACAAATTATTCAACAGTGGTAGAAGAAACTCATATCAAACTTCCTTTAAAAACAAGGAGTTTGACGAGCTTTCAATAATAAAAAGAAACTAAAAAAAAGTTTTATTTATCTAAATTGGTAGGATGTATGAATCCTGAGCGAATCATATGATCTGCAAGAACAATTGCAGTACTTGATTCAGCAACAACTGTCACTCTCGGACAGATACAAGGGTCATGACGTCCTTTAATTTCTATTTTTTCATTTTCCATTTTTTCCAAATTAACAGAATCCTGACATTTGGAAATTGATGGTGTAGGTTTAACTGCAATTCTTGAAACAATTGGCATTCCATTACTCATTCCACCGATAATTCCACCAGAATTGTTAGTTTTTGTTGTTACTTCATCATCAATGATTTGATATTCATCATTTATCTGAGAGCCAGTGTGGTTTGCAACGTCAAATCCAAGTCCGATTTCAACACCTTTAACAGCTCCAATGTTCATTAAAATACGAGCTAAATCACCGTCAAGTCTCTCAAAGACAGGTTCTCCTAATCCTTTAGGAACTCCAATAGCTATTGTTTCTACAATTCCACCAACAGAATCGCCTTTTTGTTTTTTAGCAACAATTAACTCTTCCATTTCACGTGCAGCTTCTAAATCTCCACATCTTACAGGATTTTTTTCAATATTTTCTTTAATGATGTCTAATTCTTGTGGTTTTGCTTTAACATTTCCAATTTGAGTAACGTGGGAGATTATTTCAATACCAAACTGTTTTAGGAGTTTTTTAGCTATTGCACCTCCAATAACATGTCCGATAGTGACTCTTCCACTACCTCTTCCTCCACCGTTGTAGTCGTAGTTTCCGTACTTCATCATCCAGCCGTAATCTCCGTGGGATGGGCGTGGAGTGTTTTTAAACATGGAATAGTCTTTTGAGTGTTGATTTTTATTAAAAATAACTCCTGTAATTGGTGTTCCGTCAGTTTTTCCTTCAAATATTCCTGAAAGGATTTGAACTTCATCGCTTTCTTTTCTAGGTGTTGTTACACTGCTTGTTCCAGGTTTTCTTTTGTCAAGTTCTTTTTGAATATCTTGTGCGGTTAATTCAAGGTTTGCAGGGCATCCGTCAACGATTGCACCTACTCCAGTTCCGTGACTTGATCCGAAAGTTGTTATTCTAAATTTCTCTCCGATTGAATTTGACATTTTTAGCCTCTTTTTTTAATAATTATTCATAATATTACTTTTTTAAAGTATATTAAATTAATCTAAGTTGATTAATTTATAATATACAATTAAATTCACATTGGTATTTAACAATTCAATAGCTATTTTGCCCGAGAATATTATCGATATGTTTATTAATACAATTCGATATATAATTAATTACATAACGTGTTTTATGTAAAATATGAGGTGGTTGTATGGCAGTAAAAATCGATGAGAATTTATGTGGACATATTCAAGATTGTCCAGTACAAGGATTATGTATTAAACTTTGTGAACAAGGTGCTATTATTGAAAAAGACGGTGACGTAAGTGTTATTCCTGACAAATGCGATGACTGTGACCTTTGTATTCAAAATTGCCCAAACCAAGCTATATCTAAATTGTGATTGATTTTTATGTTTTCTATAAAAAGAGATGGTGAAGAGAAACGTGTTTTAAAATACGAAGATAAGAATTGTGTTGGTTGTGGAATCTGTAGTGATGTGTGTCCTAGCTCCTCATTAAGATTAGGACCATTAGTTCCAATAGCTCGTGGATTAATTGAAATGGACTTGGTGTCTGTTAATGAATCTTCATGTGTATTTTGTGGATTATGTGCTACAGCATGTCCTTTCGATGCATTGTCTTTGTATGTTGATGATGTAAACATAAAAGATATTGATTATTATCCAATATGGAAAAAAGACGCAATCGTTGGCGATGAAGATTGTGTTTACTGTAAAAAATGTTATGAGGCATGTCCTACTGACTCAATAATCTTTGAGAGAAATCTTCCTAATCCTGTTGACTTGGTTAGAGGAGAAATTGAAATTTACAAGGACAAATGTATTTACTGTGGTTTTTGTGCAGAATTATGTCCTGTAGAAGCTATTACAGTTAAAAACATACCAACATCAACAGTTGATAAACTAAATAACAGCATTGAAGTGGACTTATCCAAATGTGTATTTTGTGGAATCTGTAAAAGGGTTTGTCCTGAAAATGCAATTAAACAAGTCTGTTCAACCTGTATGTTGAAAGAAGAAATTAAAGTTCCTGAAATTACTGGAAATGTAATGATTTTTGAAGACTCCTGTGTATACTGTTCATGGTGTAGTGAAGTCTGTCCTAATGATGTAATTGACATTAGAAAACCATTTGATGGTAATTTGGAATTAGTTGAAACTGACGATAAACTTTGTAAAGGCGGATCTTGTCATGCATGTTTAGATGTCTGCGCATGTAATGCTGTTTCAATTGTTGATGGAAAATCCTTTACTGATTTAACATTCTGTAACTTGTGCGGTGCTTGTGTAAGAGCATGTCCGCAGGATATTAGAATATTAACAAGAACTGATGTGAAATTAGAAAATATTAATTCCGAAGCATGGGATGAAATTTTAAGTTCACAGTTAGTTGGAAAATAGGGAGTTTTTCTTCCTATTTATTATTTATTTTATTAAAAAACGCTCTTTTTTCTATATTTAATCTTTAATTTAAAAAATACTCTTTTTAATGTTTTAAAAAATAGTTTTAAAATATGGTAGGTATTGGAAGCAGTGTGCAATACTTCCAATCTAACATTTTGGAGATTATAAAATGATTGGATTTTACAAATGAGATATGAAAATATCTTCACATCGTATATTATATATGATTTTATAATATTTAAATACATATCATTTGATTTTTTGTTTTTATGATTAGAAAGCATTATTTTTTAAAAAATAATTGATAAATGCCTTTATTTTCCATAAATTTAATTAAGAATATAATTCAAATTTTATTATGATTAAAAATTAATTTTTAAATAAGATGATATTATGGAATTTCCAACCACAAGAATGAGAAGGCTTAGAAAAAACGCTAAAATCAGAGATATTGTTCGTGAAACTAAACTCTTAAAAGAAGATTTAATTTATCCTATTTACTTTAAAGAAGAACTTGAAGGTGATGAAAAAGAAGAAATCTCATCACTTCCTGGTGAATTCAGATACTCCCTTGACAGTGGTGTTGAATTTGCAAAAGAATTGGAATCAAAAGGATTAAAATCAATCATCGTATTTGGAATCCCAAAAGAAGAAACCAAAGATGAAATAGCTTCTCCTGATTATTCAGCAACAGGAATTGTTCAAAAAGCAATCAGAAAACTCAAAAAAGAAACAAACCTTGTTGTTATCAGTGATGTATGCTTATGTCAATACACTTCCCATGGTCACTGTGGATTAATACAGGAAAATGAAGATACTGATGATGGAATTGAAATTTTAAATGATGAATCCCTTCCATACCTTGCAAAAGTAGCACTATCTCACGCTGAAGCAGGTGCAGATATTGTTGCTCCTTCAGACATGATGGATGGTAGAATTAATGCTATTCGTGAAATCTTAGATGAAAACGGATTTTACAATGTAATGATAATGTCATACTCAGCAAAATATGCTTCTGCATTTTATGAACCATTTAGAGTAGCAGCATGTTCATCTCCACACAAAGGAGACAGAAAATCCTACCAAATGGATCCTGCTAATGCTGTTGAAGCTATTCGTGAATGTGAACTTGATGTAATAGAAGGATGCGACTTTTTAATGGTAAAACCTGCTCTCCCATACCTTGACGTGGTTCGTATGGTTCGCGACGAGTTTATGTTACCTCTTGTAGCATACAATGTAAGTGGAGAATACTCAATGATTATGGCAGCTATTGAAAAAGGATATCTCACAGAAAAAGCAATTCTCGAATCCTTGCTTTCAATTAAAAGAGCTGGAGCAGACTTGATAATTACTAATTTCGTACCTTACTTACTCTTAAATGATGTGATATAAATGGATGCTTTGGAAATTGCAAAAATAGCTCAAATTGCATCAGCACTTGAAGTAAGTGGATATCCAAAACCTGGAAATGTTCACAGAACCCGTGATTATGATGATATGGTTTTTGAAGATTTCATCATAAGCGGAATTGTAATTGGGGATGCTATTCGTGAAGCATGCAGTGATGTTGATGTTGAAAACCCTCAACTTGGAAAATACATTCTAAAAGCAGTCAGCGAAACTGACAAATGGATTAAAAACAATACTAATCTTGGAATTGTAATGATGATAACTCCAATTGCAGTTGCAGCAGCTATCAGTGATTCTTTTGATGAAATTCGTGAAAATGTTAAAGTATTAATGGCAAACACATCTGTTGATGATGCATGTGATTTGTATGATGCAATTAACATTGCTGATGCTGGTGGAATGGGTGATCAGGACGAATATGATGTTTCAAGTGACAGTGCTAAAAACGAGCTTAGAGAGAATAAACAAACCATGTACGATGTTTTAAAAATTTCAGCACCATGGGATATGTTGGCTCGTGAAATGACATCTGATATGCCTGCTGTTTTTGAAATAGGATATCCTACTTATCAGAAATTATCAAAAGAAAAATCAAAAAATGATGCTTGTGTTTTAACATTCTTAAAGATTTTATCACAGGTTCCAGATACTTTAATTTCAAGAAAATACGGCTCAGACGATGCTATAAAAGTATCAATGATGACCAGAGATTTACTTAACATTGAAGGTGAAGATGACTTTGATGAAAAAGTTGCACAATTCGATGAATTCTTATTTAAAAACAAATACAACCCTGGAACTACTGCTGATTTAACTGCAGCATCTATTTTTGTTAGCTATTTAAAAGATAACTTTGAATAAAGGAATTATTCTCCTTTATTAATATCTTTTAAGTATATTTTTTCATCACAAATTGTTTCTATTAATGATGTGTCATGGCTTACAACTAAAAAGCCCATTTTTCTTTTTTTAACTATTTTTAAAACTGAATCAAGGATTTGCACCTGTGTAATTGCATCAAGCATTGTTGTCATTTCATCAGCTATTAAAAACTGAGTATTTGGATTAAGAGATCTTAAAACGGAAAACCTTTGAAGTTCTCCTCCTGATAATTCCTGAGGATATCTTTTAAGCCACTGTTTTTGAATACAGAATTCATCTAAAAGTTCATCTGGAACGTTCCATGACTCTTCAAGAACCTGTTTCATTTTCCATTTTGGATTCATTACTTTTTCAGGGTGCTGATAAATAAGCTGAATAGGTTTAAATCCCTTTTTAGGTAGTGGATTTTCATTAAAAGTCACATTGCCTTCATAATTGTCAATATATCCGGATAAAATTTTACATAATGTTGACTTTCCACTTCCACTGTCCCCAATAAGACCTACTATTTTTTTATTATCTAACTCAAGATTGACATCCTTAAGCAAATATTTTTTAGCATTTGGATATTTAAATGAAAGATTTTCTATTTTAAGTTTCATTTTACTCACCATCCTCATATCTAAAGCATCTCACTTTTTTATTTCCTAAATCAAATAGTTTTGGTGTTTGGTTTTTACATTTTTCACATCTCATCTCACATCTTTCGTAATATGGACAGCCTTTTTGAGTTTCACTATGATGTGGCTGATGTCCTTTTACTAAATTAAATCCGTTTTCAGGAAGTGCTTTATAAAGTGATTTTGTATATGGATGGAGGAGATTTTCACCAGAGCCAGTAAAATCTTTTGTTTGTGCAATTTCTATTACATATCCTGCATATAATATGGCTATTCTGTCTGCAACATCAAGCGCAGCATAAATATCATGTGTAATTAATAAAATTCCAATTCCATCTTCTTTCATTTGTTTAAAATGATTTAATGTTTCTTTTACTGTCTTTTGGTCAAGTCCTGGAGTTGGTTCGTCTGCTACTACGATTTGAGGGTCTGATAAAAGTGCAGTTGATACAAGAACTCTTCTGGCCATTCCTCCGGATAACTGATGAGGATACATATCATCAACTTCAGGGCCTAGATTGTATTGTTCAAAGATTTCTCTTTGTTTTATTTTCTTTTTTGCTTTTTCTTCATCGTTTTTTGTATGTCCAATTGTCTGGTCGGATATTTTCATTAATGGATCAAGGAAGTTTACTGATTGTGGAACAAGTACAATATCTTTTCCTCTTATGTCTTCTTTATCCTGTTGGGTTAATTCTTTTCCTTTGTATTTGATTTTTCCGTTTAAATTTGCATTTTCTGGAAGGATTCCTAATATTGCATGTGCAAGAAGGCTTTTTCCAGAACCGCTTGAACCTAATATTGCTAATAATTCACCTTTGTTTAAATCTAGTGTTAAATCAGTTATAATATTCAAATTTTGCTGTTTTAATCCGTGAGTATATTGAATAAATGAAATTGAAACATTTTCAACATCTAATATTTTTTCCATCAAATCACCTTTGAAAATCAAAAATGGTAAGTTTTAAATATTAATTTGTACTTTATCAATATTAAAGTTATTCAAAATTTAATAAAAAGTATTACTAGATACATTAATTATTATAAAATAGTTAATACTTTTCTTAAAAATAGGTGTTTGTCATGAATATTAGTATTAGAAAATTAAGCAATAACTGCGATGAAATTTCCAAGGTTCAGGATTTCTTGTTTAAAATGATTAAACAGGAATTCGGTTATGATTATGTTGCTGAATGGCATCAAGATATTAAAAATCTTGAAGATTATTACATCAATCCTCAGATGAATAATTTTTTTGTTGCATATTCTGATGATGGTGAAATAATCGCAACAATAGGTCTTAGAGCTTATGATAAGGATTTTCCCGAGTTTAAAGGCATTTATTCAAAAGATACTACCTCAAGTATCTGGAGATTATTTGTTGACAGACGATTTAGACGCCTCGGAATAGCTTCCAAAATGTTTTGTGTTGCAGAGGAATTTGCAAATTATGCTGGTTATGATGATATCTATTTACATACTCACAAGACTTTAAATGGTGCATTGGAATTCTGGACAAAAATGGGTTTTATTACTTGTCTTGATGCTAATGATGAGCTTCAAACAGTTCACATGGATAAGAAAATACGTGGATTAAAACTAGATTCCATTTCTAATGAGTTTAAATATGGTGTTAAACTTTAAATTTTGCTTAACTTAACAAATTATGGGGTAAATTTATGAATAAAAAAATAATTGCATTTGTTGGTGTTATTGCAGTAATATTAATAGCTATTGGTGCTTTTACATTAATGGGAAGTTCTCATGATGATGATCCAACCCATTTGACTGTAGTATCACATAGTAATATTCAAGAACCTGAAGCAGGATTCAATCCTCTTGTTGGATGGGGATGTGGACATCAAAACTATAATCCTTTAGTACAAAGCTGTTTATTTAAAACAGATAAAAACGGCAATTTTGTACCTGATCTTGCTACTAATTACTCAATTAGTGGGGATGGAAAAACATGGACTGTTAATGTAAGAGATGATGTTGTATTTTCAGATAACTCAACATTTGATGCAGAAGATGTTGCATTTACATTTAACACAGCTAAAAAAACAGAATCTGAATTGGATTTAACAAATATTGAAAGTGTTAAAGCAGTTAACAATAAAACTGTTGAATTTAATTTGGTTGAACCAAGATCATCATTTATCTATGATTTAAGATATGTTGGAATTGTACCTTCTGATTCCTATAACAATGAAACATATGGTAGTGCACCAATCGGTACTGGACCTTATGTATTGGACCATTGGGATAAAGGTCAACAGGCAATATTTAAAATCAATGATAACTATTATGCTGATAAACCATATTTCACTCAAATAACTTTACTTTTCCCTGATGAGTCAACCTGGTTGGAATTAGCTAAATCCGGTGATATGGATGTAGTTCCAGTACCAACTTCTGCTTTAAATCAGACAGTTGATGGTTATAAATTTGTTGAAAAATCTGCTGGAAGAGCACAGGGTGTGTCATTTCCGTACCTTAACGATACTGGTAAAGTAAGTGAAGGTGGAAATAAAATAGGTAACAATATAACAGCTGATAAAGCAATAAGGCAGGCACTTAACGTTGGTATTAATCGCCAAGCAATCTGTGATGAAGTATTTGCAGGTCATGCAAGCCCTGAATTTAGTGGTGTAGATACAAGAGACTACGCAAATCCTGATGTCATAATCAATGACAGTGATGTAAACAAGGCAAAAGAGATTTTAAAACAAGGTGGATGGAGCGACACTGACGGTGATGGAATTGTAGAAAAAAATGGTTTAAAAGCATCATTTGATTTATATTATCCTTCAAATTACCTTGACAGACAATCATTATCTACTGTATTTGCAGAACAGGCAAAACAAATTGGTATTGAAATAAACCTTAAAGGTGCTGACTGGGATACTATCTATAAAAATATGTACAGTTCTGCTGCATTAATGCAACAAACTTCTCCAGATCCATATAAATCAATATATCAACAGTATCACAGTAAAAATGCAGATGATTTTTACATGAATCCTGGATTATACAATAATTCAGATTCTGATAAACTAATGGAAGAAGCAATGCATTCTACTGATTTAAATGCATCTAATACATTGTGGTCCCAGTCTGCTCTTGTTAATGGTGGAGGATGGGGTCCAAATGGTGATGCTCCATTTGCATGGTTAGTTAACTATAACTACAACTACTTTATTAAAAATGGAATTGACATTGGAAAACAACCTGACGGTTTGGGAAATGATATTTTAATTAATGTTTGTGACTGGACTAGAACAAACTAATCTAAAATATCTTTCTTTTCTTTTTTTTTAATTCTTTAAGGAGGATTTTTCATTGAATAAAAATCAATTGTTAAAATTTTTTGGTTATAAATTTGTGCGTTTTGCAATATTGATTGTTGTAGTTGCAATTTTTAGTTTTATATTAATTGATTTGTCCCCTATTGATCCGGTTAATGCTTATTTAAAACAAGCTGCAGTATCAGAATCTCAAAGACAGATTCTTGAAGGATATTTTGGTACCAATGTTCCTTTAACTACTAAAATATTTCACTGGCTATCTAATTTAATGCATTTGGATTTAGGAACTTCATTAATATATCGTGCACCTGTAATTGATGTAATAATAGACAAGGCTTCTGCTTCTATTGTGCTTATGGCAATTTCCTGGTTGTTAAGTGGAGTAGTCGGTTTTACACTTGGTGTTATTGCAGGTAAAAACAAAGATTCCTGGATTGACAAGGCAGTTAAGGTATACTGCTACATTATTCAGTCAGCACCGTCCTTTTGGATTGGAATGCTTATTTTAATGGTGTTTGCAGTTTATTTAAAACTCTTCCCAATAGGTTTTGGTGTTCCGATTGGTGTAAGAAGTAGTGATGCAACATTTATGGAGTGGGCATCAAGATTAGTGCTTCCTACATTAACATTAAGTCTTGTTGGAGTAGCACCAATAGCAATGTATACTCGTAATGAATTAATTCAGGTTTTATCTTCTGATTATGTTTTATTTGCAAAATCCAGAGGTGAAAAAGGTTGGGATTTAGTAAAAAATCATGGATTAAGAAATATCCTGCTTCCAGCTATTACATTGCAGTTTTTATCATTCAATGAATTATTCGGAGGAGCCATACTTGTTGAACAGGTATTTTCATATCCTGGAATAGGTCAAACTGCTGTTGCAGCAGGCCTGAACAGTGATGTTCCATTATTTTTGGGTATTGTAATATTTAGTGCAATATTTGTATTTGTTGGAAATCTGCTTGCTGATTTGTCATATTATCTAATTGATCCAAGAATTAAGGAGAGTGAACTTAATGATTAAAAAACAGGAGGATAATAAGCAATGGTTTTTATACCCTGCTAATCTTAGAACAAAAACTCTTCTCATTATCATAGTTTCTTCATTGGTAATTTTGTCAATATTTGTTTCAAGCTATTTTATAAAAGACATCCCTACAAGTTTTATTAATGCTAATCAGATGCCTTCACTGGAGCATTTATTTGGTACTGACTGGATGGGAAGAGACATGTTTCAAAGAACAATTGCAGGTCTTGGATTAAGTATTATGGTAGGTTTAATTGCATCAATCATCAGTACATGTATTTCAATAATCTTGGGTTTGTTTTCAAGTTTCAACAGATTTACAGATGAGTTTGTTGCAGGAATCATTGATTTGTTTGGTTCAATTCCACATATTCTTTTAATTATTCTTGTGTCTATGATGTTTGGTGGTGGATTAATCGGTGTTGTTATGGGTGTTGGTTTTACTCACTGGACTCCTCTTGCAAGAGTTTTAAGATCCGAAGTAAAAGAAATTAAAACTAAAGAATTTATCCATTTATCTGAAAATATGGGTAAATCAAAAGCATGGATTGCTATAAAGCATATTTTCCCGTTAATAATCTCTCAAATCATAGTTGGGGTAATACTAATGTTTCCACATGCAATTATGCATGAAGCTTCAATAACTTTCCTTGGATTTGGTCTACCTCCTCATGAACCGGCTATTGGAGTAATTTTAGCCGAATCAATGAATTATCTCTCATCAGGCTATTGGTGGTTGGCATTCTATCCTGGTATGTCATTATTAATTGTTGTATTGCTGTTTGATTTTATTGGAGAGAGCGTTGAAAAATTACTCAATCCAGAAACAACACATAAATGATTTGTTCAAAAAAAATTTCATTAATTATTTAAATTATTAGTTTAAAATATTTAATTAGAATTATAATGAGGATTTGAAAATGGAAATTGAATATAATAAGCATGCAACCTATCCTCCTTTAATTGAGGACTTAGTAAATGAATTATTGAAAGATGATTTTGTACATTTCAAAATCTTGTGTGCAAATGAAGTTCATCATTTCAATAAATCTGAAAACACAATTATTAAATTTGAAACAACTTATGTAAAAGAAACCAGAGATAATGGTGATATGTTATACATTGCATACCCAGATATCTTCAGAGTTAAATTATATAGGGATGCATCTCAATACCTCAAAGACCAAGAAAAAGGCGATGCATTCAATGATGTTGACTGGACTGGAAATAGAATTATATTCTAGTCTTTTTTCTTTTTTTTATTTTTCAGGCGATTTAATGCAAAATTACCTTATTGAACACTTAACTTCAAAAGACAATAAACAGGCTTATGAATTTTCCAAAAAAATCATTTCAAACTCAGAGGATTGGTATGAATACTTTGATGTTTTTGTATCACTTTTAAACCATGAAAATTCACTTGTAAGAAACAGAACAATGAGTATTCTTGCAGCTATTGTAGAATTTGATGATGAAAACAAGTTTGATGACATTCTAGATGATTTTTTATCCCACATTAATGATAAAAAAGCTATTACTTCAAGACAGTGTATTAAATATCTGGCAATTGTAGGTACAAATCGTCCACGTTATAATCCGCAGATATTAAATAGCTTAGAAATGGCTGATTTATCAAAGTATAGTGAAAATATGCGTCCTTTAATTGAAAAGGACATTAAAAAAACACAAAAAATATTGTCTTCAATTTAATTTTTTTAAATTTTTTTATTTTTTAAATAAAACCATTGTTTTAGCATTATATTTATAAATAATTTTAAACATATATTATCATATTATTAATCAATAATTTATGGTGTTTAAATGAGTGAGGATATTAAAAAAACCATTAATGAATTACATATTTACGAAAAGAAACTTTTAAAAGAATTAGAAGCAAATGCAGATGCTACACCTGAGCAAATTGCTCAAAACACTGCTATGGATATTAAATCAGTTATGAGTGCAGCAGGATCTCTTGCTTCAAAAGACATTATTGAAGTTATAAAAGATGTTGAAGAAGAAATTTCATTATCTAAAGACGGATTGGAATTTGCTGAAATTAAACTTCCGGAACGTAGAGTTCTTGATGTTTTAGCTGAGAAAAAGGAAATCCACATGAAAGACTTAGCTAGTGAATCTGGTCTTGACAAAAAAGAATCCAACATTGCTATTGGTTGGTTACGCCGTAAAAACTGGGCTCAAATTGACAAAGGAGTCGTTAAAGTAACTGACAGTGGTATTGCTTTTAAAGATAAATTAGGTGATGATGAAGAATTATTAAAACATTTATCTGAAGTTAAAACTGTTATTAAAGATGAATTATCTGGCGATTTTATTGATGGATTTAAAAAATTAAATGACAGAAAAAACATTTTGGAAATTAAAAAGAATACCTCACATTCTTTTAAACTTTTAGAAAAAGGTGAAACAATCCTTAAAGTTGGTTTCACTATCCAAGAACAAGCTACTCAATTAACACACCAACAATTAAAAGATGGTGAATGGAAAAACTTACAATATCGTCCTTACGATATTAATGCTGAAGCACCTGTTATCTTTGCAGGTAAAAAACATCCATTAAGAGTAATTATTGATGAAATCAGAGAAATTTTCTTAAACATGGGATTCTTAGAAGACAATGGAGATTATGTTGAATCTGCATTCTGGAACTTCGATTCTCTTTTCCAGCCACAGGACCACGCAGCTCGTGAAATGCAGGACACTTTCTATATGAAAAATCCACTTACCTGTGACTTACCTGATATGGATTTAGTAAAACGTACTGCTGATACTCACGAAACCGGTGCAGATACTGGTTCTTTAGGTTGGCAATACGACTGGAGTGAAGATATTGCACGTCAAAGTGTTTTAAGAACTCACACAACCGGAATTTCCACAAAACACTTGTACGAGCACGAACCTCCAATTAAAATGTTTTCTGTAGGAAGAGTATTTAGAAGAGAAACTTTTGATTACAAACACTTGCCTGAGTTCCACCAGGTTGAAGGACTTGTATGTGATAAAAACATCAGTTTCCAAAACCTTCTTGGTACTTTAAAAGAATTCTATAAAAAATTAGGATTTGAAGTAAGATTCAGACCTGCATACTTCCCGTACACATACTTATCAGTTGAATCTGAAATTTACTTGGAAGAAAAAGAAAGCTGGATTGAACTTGGTGGATCTGGAATGTTTAGACCTGAAGTATTAAAACCTTTAGGAATTAACCAGCCTGCTTTAGCTTTCGGTTTAGGTATTGAAAGACTTGCTATGATTAGATATGATGTAGAAGACATTCGTATGCTTTACAAAAGTGATCTTAAATGGCTTCGTGAATTACCTCTTGATAAAGGGGTTGAATTATAGATGTCCATCAAGCTAGTTTCTTGGAATGTTAATGGAATAAGAGCAGTTTCAAAGAAAGATGAGTTTTGGGACTGGTTCACCAATACTGACGCAGACATTATTAACTTTCAAGAAGTGAGGTCTACGCAGGATCAAATTCCGAAGAAATTAGCTAATGTTGATGGCTTCAACCATGCGTTTAATGAAGCGGAAAAGAAAGGATATAGTGGTGTTGGAACTTACTCAAAAATCGAACCTGTAAGTATAACAAAAGGTTTGGGAATTGAGGAACTTGACAAGGAAGGAAGAGTTCTAAAAATCGAATATCCTGACTTTATTTTATACAACATATACTTCCCGAACAGTGGAATGGGAGCTAAAAGACTTGACTACAAAGTTGATTTTTGTAATGCACTTTTAGAACAAGTAGTTGAGTTAAAAAACGAAGGAAAAAATGTCGTAATCACAGGAGATTATAATATTGCTCACTATCCGATTGATGTTTACAATCCTAAAAACTGTGAAGGAAAATCAGGTTATCTTCCTGAAGAACGTGAATGGTTAGATGAACTTGAAAAAGCAGGTTTTGTAGATACTTTCAGACTCTTTGATGAAAGTGAAAACAACTTTACCTGGTGGAGTTACAGAACCCGTGCACGTGAGAGAAATGCTGGCTGGAGACTTGACTACTTTTATGTAAATGAAGAAATAAAAGATAAAGTAAAAGCAGCTGAAATTTTAAATGATGTTTACGGCTCAGATCACTGTCCTGTAACATTAGAACTTGATTTTTAAAAAAAGAGATTGTTGATTACAATACTGTATCAACATCACCAATATTTGAAATAATTTTAATATCCAAATTATTCTTTTTAATATATTCCCTGTCTTCTTCAGTAACATCGGAATTTACAAGGATTGCACTCATTCCTGCATTGACTGCACCTAATCCATCTTCTTTTAATTTATTACCAATCATTACTGATTTTTCAGGATTACCATTCATTTTTCTAAGTGCAACATCATAAATTAACTTATGAGGTTTTTCAACACCAACTTCTTCTGATGTAATTACAGCATCAAAAAATGAATAAACATTAAGTCTTACTAATTTTTCCCACTGTTTAATGGTAATTCCATTTGAAATAACAGCTAATCTGTACCCTTGACTTTTAAGATAGATTAATGTATCAATAGTTTCTGCAAAAGGTCTTAAAAGAGCTATTTTAACATTGTGGTATGTAACCATTCCAAGTGCTACAAGCATAGGATCTTCATGGCCAAGAACAACTTTGGTTAATATGTTAAAATGCTGGTTGTAGTTTGATCCCTTTTCACGAATGATTGTTTTTAAAACACCATAAGCTTCATCTTTATCTAAAGGAAGTCCATTATCAACCATTAATCCAATAGCTGCTTTTCTTGCAGTTTCAGCAAAATTTGAAGTGTCTAGTAAAGTTCCATCTATATCAAAAAAAACTACGCGGTCGTCATTATGATTAATCATATAAATGTTAATTATAATTTTATGAATATTTAAATTTTTAGTCAAAAAAAGTTGTATGAAAAATAAGTTTGTTTTATAAAAAGAGGATGTGACGCAAAATTTTTAGTTGAATTTTTGTTTTTTTTTAATTTTTTTTTAATTTTTTCTTATTTTAATTGTTTTTTGTGTTTATTTCGTTGTATATTCTTTTTAGGTTGTGTCCGATTGTATATAGTTTGAA